>NZ_JBSFJX010000116.1:0-24469 GCF_053598275.1 Streptomyces sp. NPDC001156
GGGTGGCCTTCGTGATCGAACCGGCCCACCGCGAGGACGACGTGTCGGTCAGGGCCCGCTTGCGCCTGGCCCACGTATCCGCGGAGTGCTCCAGGACCTCAGCGCACCGGTGTTTGAGATCCTTCGAGGCCAGCGACCCCAGATGCGCGCCGACCAGACGCAACACGTCGTCGTCGTCCGGCGTGAGGGCCTTGATGCGGGTGCGGATCGCCACGCCGGACGGGCCGACGGCCACGAAGGAGGCAGCGATCGTGCGCAACGACTCACCACGCATCGATGCACCCCCCTCCACAACGCTTGATCAGCAACAGGAAGAACGGTACCGGCCGACACTGACAATGCCCGCCAAGCGGTCGTGCGCGCTGCAACACCACGAACAAGTACATGCTCGTGCGCACTCACTCACACTCCTGCACATCCGAAAACGAACAGCTCCTAATCCTCCCGTCCGGTCCGGTACACCGACCGTAGGAGCGGAGGGCTTTCCAGTGTGATTCGGCTTGGCGCTCGCGGAACCGGATCAGCAGCTCGCTCCCTGCCATCAGGTGGGGCGAGCGGTCACAGTGCCAGGCGCCAGACGGCGCGGCCTTGGTTGCCGTATCAGGAGTGGGCGAGCGCCCATTCAAGGGCGTAGTCGGCGATCTCCTGCCAGCCGTCCTGGACGGCCATCAGGTGCGAGCGGCCGGGAAACACCTTGACCTCGGTGGTGGTGCCCTCCGCCTTGTAGTGCCTGGCGTTGGACATCTGGACCTTCGGCGGCATGACATGGTCGTCTTCGCCGGAGAGGAACAGTAGGGGCGCCCGGTCGGCGTTGTGGAAGTTCACGTACGTGTCGGTGCGGCCGGGGTGAAGGTTGGCCAGCGAGCCGCTCCACACCATGCTGCCTGGTGCGGGGATGTGGTAGCGCTCATAGGTGGTGCGGACCTGGTCCTCGGGAAACGTGTTCGCGAAGGCGTAGCGCCATTGGTCGAAGTCCAGTCCGACGGCGCGGTGCCGGTTGGCCGGGTTCTTCAGGACGGGGAAGAGGGACCGGATCTGGGACAGGGGTACGACCGGCACGCCCTCAGCGGGCGCGGAGTTGATCACCACTCCGGCGGTGCCGAGGCCGCGGTCCAGGAGGATCTGCGTGAAGAGGCCGCCGGCGGAGTGACCCATCACTATCGGTGGCCGGTCCAGCCCCGTGATCAGCTTCTCCAAGCTGGAGATGATCGCCGGAACGGTCACAGTCTCGATCGGGGCCGGGTCGGCGTTGAGGGCCTCGACCTCCACCTCGAATCCAGGGTATGGCGGTGCGATGACACGGAAGCCCTTGTTCTCGTAGTGGGCGATCCAGTTCTCCCAAGCCCGCGGTGTCACCCAAAAGCCGTGGACGAGGACGATGGTGTCGGGTTGCATCAGTGTGCTCCTTAGGCAGTGGACCGATGGGCGGTCGAACTTAGGACCGATGGGGTCCCGGCACTGTGACACCAGGGCAGAAAAAAAATTGCCTTTGTGGCACAGAGGATGCTGATGCCCACCGCCTCCGCTTGTTGTTTTGAAGTCATCTCAATGGCGAGGCGGCGATGCGGCCACGCCCGACTCACCGCCTGGCTCGCTCCGCCACAGCGTGCGTCACCTCGACGCCGTGGCCGACACCGCTCTGCGCGCCCCGGCCGGCGGCGCGCTGGCGAGCTGCGGGCACGAAGGGGGGAGACACCCCTCTGTGGCTGGGGCGGTCGGCTCCAGGCTTTGGGCAGCCACTTTGGGGCGAGCCTGGAAGAGCATGGCCCCAACGTCGTGCTTCAACGGGCAGGTCCACAGGCTGCCCGGCGCGCCGGAAGCTTAAGGGGCCATGATTACTCGCCCCAAAGCAGCTCCGCCGACCTAGGCCTTTTCTCTTCGGATCACTCTCACAGGCGTGCGATAGTTTGCCCGCCATGACTGAACTCGGAGCCGCTGCCTGGCCACCTGTCCCGATAAGGACCGAACGGCTCGTGCTCCGCGAGTCGGAGGCCCGGGACCGTGCCGCGTTCATCGAGTTGTTGGCCTCACCGGAGGTGGGCACCTACATCGGTGGCCCTCGACCGCGTGATGAGCTCGAACGTACGGCGCCTGAGGTGCCCGGGCGGCGCCCTGGCCTTTTCGTGATCGATCTCGACGGAGCGATGATCGGCATGATCACGCTCGATCGGCGCGATGCAGAGCGTCCGGGTCATGTCCGTCCGGATGCCGGGGAGAGAGAGCCCGGCTACATGTTCCTGCCGGAGGCGTGGGGGCGCGGATACGCCGCCGAGGCGTGCGCAGCGGCACTCGGCTGGTTCGCCGACGCGCTTCCGAGCGAGCCGGTGGTGCTCTGCACCCAGACTGCCAACGACCGCGCGATGCGCCTCGCTGCGAAGCTGGGGTTCACCGCGGTCGAGCGGTTCGAGGAGTACGGCGCCGAGCAGTGGTTCGGCGTGTGGTCCTCGGTTACGCCGGCCGGTTGAGTCCCGGGCCGTCTCTGGGTCGTTCGGTGATGACCAACGATGACGGACAACACCGACCAGCATCGGCGTCAGTGCAGGTGGTGGAAAAGGGTGGGATGGTGCAGGGGGCCAGGTGGCAGACTGGCCGCAACTTCCAGAAGAACTGATCGAGTGCTCTATGAGCCCTTGGCTCGGTCATCGAAACTCCAGCCCAAAGCCGCTCCGCCGAACTAGGGCTCCAGCGACATCACTACTCGCTGACAGCGGTCTCTTCGGCGATCTCGGCAGCACTTTCCGGTGCCTCATCAAGCCGAGTTCTCGTCAGGCCATACTTTGCACACATCTGATCGACAGCCTCTTCAATTGCAGTCCATTTATACACGATGCCCAAGTTGATCAGATCGTTGTACTGAACCTGAGGGCGATTCGCCGCCGTGATGATTTCACCGGTCGCTTGTCGCTGATAAACAGCCGCAACAATCCCGAGGAAGTAAGGAGTGTTTGCGCCCAGCTGAATGGAATTCCCCGAAAAATACGAGGTGCGAAGCGTGGTGAATACAGGGCTGCCGCTACTCCCGGGAAAAACTGACGCATCGATCAAAAATTGCAGTCTTCCGTTCCAATTTAATTGAATCGGCGTAGCGGTGGCACCTTGGCGCAGGATGGGCGTGTTATGGGCAGCGTCGTACAGGTTATTTGGATAACCAACGAAAGTAACTGGTTCCGCCACATCCAAATTCTCCAACGCCTCCTTCGGAGGGCACGCTGATGGCGGGATGGTGCGAAAGAACGGCCTCCTGTCACCCCTGGCGAGCTCAGCCAAGACGGGGCCTAGAGGCATGACTGCGACGTCGATATCCTTATCCGAATGACCAACCCAGGGGCCGGGATCACAGGGGATATCGTAACCAATGGCGGGCGTGTCAAGGTCGGGCTCCTCTCCGCCTCCCTGAATAAAGAAGATCGCGCAACGCTCAAATCCCTCAAGCACATGCTTATTCGTAACCAGCACAAACGTAAACGCATTACCCTCTTGAGAGGCAGTGTAAATGAAACCTGTGCCGCTTCCCCTGCCGCGAACCCCTCTCGTTTCGATCCGCACCGTACAGAAGAGAAGTTGCCTATTGAAGCTGTTTACGGCAAAGGAGGTTCCCATTTTTGCCCCACTCGAATACGCATCGGACCTTTACGGTAGCAGCAACTGCCGTAAAGGATCCCGCGCATTGCGGGTGTAATCCATGCCCAGACCGACCGACGACAACACCAGTACGGGGCTCAAACGCACGAGCGCCCTCCCTGGGCGAGCGCTCTCGCGCCGTCTCTGGGCCGCCCGAGGGCACCCAACGACGACAGACGGCGACGGCTGTCCCCTGGTCAGAGATGGCGCATTGGGCCCCACAGCACTGGGTGCCCCGCGCCCGCGGCTGCCGCCCCGGCTCCAGCCGCCCCGGCCCCCGCCCCAGGAAGAAGTGATCTCGCAGCGGTACATGTCCAGTCGTAAGGTCGGCGCGTGACATACGAGGGTGCAGACACAGGTTCTCCTGACGGGGCCTACAACTGGGCGGACGGTACAGGCCTGCTCGGGATGGACCAGCCAGAGGAAATCGACGCGGCCTTCGAACGCGGCGAGCCGCACGTCGGCGTGGCCGTGATCGGCCTTGCCCTCAATCACTCCGATCCCGTGGCCATCCTTCCCCGGATCGCCCGCGCTCTCCGCACGGACTCGGAAGAACTGCGTCGCCAGGGCACGGTCGCGCTAGCGCACGTTGCACGTCTTCACCACACGGTCGATGCCGAGTGCCTGGCCCTCTTGCGAACCCGCCCTAGGGGCAACGAAGCCGACGACGATCTCTGGACGTTTGTCCGGCACCGGCGTTTGCCTCTCTGGCTCTGGCGTCATCACCTGCCCCGGCACACGAAGTGGCTACTTTGGGACCGCTGGCGCGCTTGAGACCACCGACGCACCCCAACCATTTCAGGTGCACGCGAGCGCCAGCCGTGCCTGTTGCGTGCCCGATCCGGCGGGATCTCCCGGGGTCTCAACGGGAGCCGCAATGCCAGTCGCGCTCCAGTCCGGGTCAGGGACTTCCCAGGTCAACCGCCATCTGCATACGCCGTCTTCCAAACTCGTGCTCCATGACCGGGCAGCGGCGCTTGACAGGGCCATTGGGACTCCACCGCCCGCGCGATAGTGTTCCCGCGTGTCTGCCTCCTTTATGTTGGTCCCCGGCTTTTGTTTCGTACTCCTGGGCGTGTTGGCCTTGAACGGCCGAGGAAACGCGGCATATGCGGGATTGCCTATGGTCGGCTGGGGTTGGGTGGCGATGGGTGGTGGCTTCGTCTTGGACGGCGGACCGACGCTCCTCGGGTTCTCTTTCGGAACGAGGGCAAATCTTGCCGGCGTGGGCCTGGTAGTCACCGTGCTCGGTGGGGTGCTTGTGCTCTGGGGCAGAGCGAAGGCTCGTCGCGTCGAGCAAGGCGACTGACGTAGGCATAACCAAGAGCTGGGCCGTTTCTGGGCCGTGCGAGGCGGTCCGGGGACGGCTGAGGTTGACAGACAGTCTCGCCCGCCGCAACCCCTGCCACGAGTACGGCAGGGGCCCAGCCGATCCGCACCGTCACGCTGATCACCGGCGACAAGGTGACAGTCGCCCAGGGCGTCGGCGGTGTTCCCTCCGTCAGCGTGCAACGAGGTCCGAAACGCAGTGACATCCGGTTCGAGATCTCCCACTACTGGAACGGCACCGACCACCACATCTCCGTCGTGCCGTCGGACGCACAGGCTCTCCTGGCCGCCGGCCGACTCGACTCACGCCTCTTCGATGTGACCGAGCTGCTCAAGGACGGTTACGACGACGCGTCGAGCGACTCCCTCTGGCTCATCTACGCCGGCCGAAACGGTAAGACCGCCGCCGCCCCGCGCCGCGGTCCAGCAGTTCGGCACGCCCGTCACCCGCACCCTGTCCGTGTTGCACGGCGGCACCATCACCCCGCACAAGCGCGACGCCGCCATGTTCTGGCGCTTCGTCACCGGCTCGCAGGGTCTTCGCGGCCCGCTGAACAAGCTCTGGCTCAACGGCCGCAGCCGGGTCAGCCTGGACCAGAGCACCGCGATCGTCGGAGCTCCCGAGGTGTGGAGCACCCTCGGCTCCACCGGCAAGGGCGTCACCGTCGCCGACCTCGACACCGGCTACGACACCGCTCACCCGGACTTCAAGGACAAGGTCGCCGACGGCGCGGCCGTGGACTTCACGGGTTCCGGCACGGTGGTGGACGGCAACGGACACGGCACCCACACCGCCTCCATCATGACCGGCACCGGCGCGGCCTCGGGCGGTAAGTACAAGGGCATGGCCCCCGATGCCTCGCTGTTGGCGGCAAGGTCTGCGACGACTACGGCGCCTGTTACGACGATGCGGTCATCAGTGGCATGACCTGGACCGCGCAGAAGGGCGCCAAGGCGGTCAAGCGCGGCGCCGGGCAGGCCCCGGCGGTGCCGTCCCGCGCTTGCGACTCCGGATTCCACCGGTGATGTACGAAGCGTTCGGAGTGGGTCACGTCCGCGGGAGTGGTGTATCGACGGCCACTCGGTGATCTCGTTGTGAGGCTATGCGGTGAGTTCGGTGGGCATGACGGTGTCGTGGGTTTCTGACTCGATCGGGTGGAGGCGGGTCTTGGCGAGCAGGTCGAGTCCCATGTAGCGGCGGGCTTCGGTCCACTCGTCGTTCTGCTCGGCCAGGACCGCGCCGACCAGGCGGATCAGGGCGGTGCGGTCAGGGAAGATGCCGACCACGTCGGTGCGGCGGCGGATTTCCTTGTTGAGCCGTTCCTGCGGGTTGTTCGACCAGATCTGCCGCCAGATCTCGCGCGGGAACGCGGTGAACGCCAGCACGTCGCCCTGGGCGGCATCCAGGTGGGCTGCGGCCTTGGGGAACTTGGCTTCCAGGGCATCCAGCACGGGCCGCATCTGAGCCTGGACCGCGTCGGTGTCGGGCTGTTCGAAGACGGTCCGCAGCAGCGTAGCCACCCACGGCTGGGCCGACTTGGGAACCTGGCTCAGCAGCGCCCGGGCGTAGTGGGTGCGGCAGCGCTGCCAGCTCGCGCCGGGCAGGGTGGCGCCGATCGCGTTGACCAGGCCCATGTGCGCGTCGGAGATGACCAGTTGGACGCCGGACAGGCCGCGGGCGATCAGTGAGCGCAGGAATTGCAGAGGGCATCGGCCTCTGCGGACATGAGCGCGTCGGCGAACGTCTTGACGATCGCGCGCAGCAGATCGGGACTCGCCAACGCCCGGATCAGGTGGGAGCCCGTACACCACTTCTCAGGACGCAACCCAGCGCCGACCAGACTTCCCGGCTCACCCGCCTCGATCGTACGACGCCAGCCTGAGGCCCGGGCACCCGGAGGGGGCCTTGAACGGTGGGAGTGCCGGCGGTGCGGCGATGCGAGGATGCGCGGCTCGAATGATCAGCGCGGTCGGTCAAGCGGGATGGCCGTACTCCCTGATCAGGCCACCGCGGAAGCGGGTGCGCAGGACTCTGCGGCTCGCCGCTGCAGGAACAAGGGCCTCGCGGGGGCGCCGATCACCTTGTTCCCAGTGGACAGGGGTCGGCGGTGACGCCAGTGAGGTGGAGTCTGCGGGTGCCGTACTCGAGGAAGACCGGCGCTTGCCGGCACCTGTCGACACTGCCGTGATCCACTTCAAAACATGCCGGAGCCACTCCTGCGGCAGCGGCCAAGCGTGGTCGGCCACTGGTTCACAGCAGGCGGAAGTCGACCGACAGATGTTGGTGTGATCAGGGCGGTCACACCGACATGAGCGACTCGATAATTCCGTTCCCCGCCCGAAGTAAACAGGCTTGATCTCAAGAGCCGACCTGGACACGAGGTCGGCACGACCCCAAGGAGCGCACATGCACGGGAGCGGCGCGGAGTGGCCGGTGCAGTGGGCGGCGGGCCGGCGCAAGCCGCCGAGCTTCCGCACCGGCAAGATCCCGCTGCGGCTGTCGCTGGTGTGTGAGGGAGCCCCCGGCAATGGGCACCTGCGGTGGACGCCGCGTCCTGACAGGGTGCCCGCATGACCACCTGGCTCAAGCGCCAGAACCCGGTCGGAGTCCACCGGACGCGAATCGAGTGGATCGACACCGACGCAGGGGGCATCTACCACAACAGTACGATTGTCCGTTTCGTGGAGGCCGCGGAGGCCTCGCTTATGGCCGAGAGGGGCCTCCACGGCTACTTCCCGGTCGCACCCCGCGTCCACTACGAGGTGGACTTCGAGTCACCGCTCTACTTCGGCCAGGACGTCCACACGGCCGTGGAACTGATACGGATCGGCACCACCTCGATGACCTTCGCCTTCGAGGTCTGGGGCGAGGAGTTCCCGGGGCGGCCGCGTCGCCGGGCCGCGCATGGCCGCTACGTGACCGCCCACATCGACCGGGACCACCTCAACGGTGCCGCGAGCACGCCCTGGCCCGAGGAGTGGCTCGCTGCACTGAGAAGGCCGATGTGATCGCGAGAGGTGCGTCCGCCCTACTGAGTCCGGCTGCCGCGTGGACCACGAGGGGGAGGCAGATCGCATCGCCACGGCCGGACGTAGGACTTCATCGTCGGCACCCGCAAAATGAGCGACCCATCAGCGTGCATGCGTCCCAGTATTCAACTGAGTCCCAACGCTCAACTGGAGGAGTCATGAGTTCCACGTCTGCGAACGCGGCCACGATCACCGTCGAACGGGACGGACACGTCCTGCTGATGGGCCTGAACCGCCCCGCCAAGCGCAACGCCTTCACCAGGCAGATGATCAGCGAGCTGTCGATGGCCTATGGGCTGCTGGAGTCCGACGAGGACCTGTGGTGCGGGGTGCTGTTCGGCCACGGCGACCACTTCACCAGCGGGCTGGACATGATCGATGTCGGCGCCGAACTGGCCTCGGGTGACTTCGACGTCCCGGAGGGCGGCCGTGACCCGTGGCGACGGGACGGGACGTGGTCCAAGCCCCTCGTCGCAGCCGCGCAGGGCTGGGTGATGACCGCGGGCATCGAACTGCTGCTGGCCGCCGACATCCGCGTGGCCGCCAAGGATGCCCGCTTCAGCCAGCTCGAGGTCCGCCGTGGGATCTACCCCTTCGGCGGAGCCACGTTCCGTTTCCCCCGCGAAGCGGGATGGGGCAACGCCATGCGCTGGATCCTGACCGGCGAAGAGTTCGACGCCGCCGAGGCCCACCGCATCGGCCTGATCCAGGAAGTCCTCGCCGATGGCGCCACGGTGATCGAGCGAGCCAAGCAGATCGCGCGCGTCATCAGCGAGCGGTCCGCACCGCTGGCCGTGCGCGCCGCTCTCGCCTCCGCCCAACGGGCCCGCGAGCTGGGTGATGCCGAGGCCATCGCCCAGCTGCGCCCCGACATCGCCCGGCTCTTCAGCACCGCTGATGCCGCTGAGGGCGTAAGGTCCTTCGTCGAACGCCGCGACGCCGTCTTCACCGGCCGCTGACGACCCGCACCGCCATCCGCAGGGGCATCGCCGTGCCCACCGCGGAGCCGCCCCCTACTTTGCCTGCCGCTCGAGATCGCGAGGCGTACGTGGGCACATGGCTTCGCCGAGAACTACGTGCATCCCTGACTGCCGCGTACCGATCGAACTCCTGATGCCGTAGTCGGCCACGGCCCCGTCGCTCAGCATGGCGGCATGGTTCTCCCGGACGAGCCCGTGATCGCTTCAAGGATGCTGCTCCTGGACGAGGCGAGGTTCGAAGCCGGCAGACGCTTCGAGCTCGAGCGTCCCCCGCTGCTCTGCCTGGTCGGCCGTCACCCACGAGCGGTGTCCTCCGATACGCGGCCCGTACTGTGCCGGACCTGCCATGTGCCCGGTCCCCGCCCGGAGGGCTTGTGCAGTGACGTCGACTCGGCCGGACCTTCACTCGACGGCGGCTTTGAGGAGTTCTTCGAGCTCATTCCGTGGCGCCGCTTGAGATCGGCGTTCTCCGCCCGCAGCTCAGCCATCTCGCCCGGCGCGACCGCCGGCCCCGCACGGACCTGAGAGGCGGAGCAGCTCAGCGCCTAGCCGCGAAGAACTCTCAGCCGCCCGCATCGGCGCGCCACATAACGGCGGCCCGTAAGGCCCGAGTTCTCGACTGTCGGCTACAAGCCATTTCTCACCGGGGCACCTTGAACGCTGCATCCTGACCGTGAACACAGTGAGTGACCGTACTCCTGCACAGAGCCATACCGGTCTCAACTGGCCGTTATTTCGCCATAGTTTGTGCGGCTTTCGGCGTGATCAAGGCCACACAACCGATCCGGGGATTGCATCATCGAACGATTCGCCAAGGGCTCTTCGTGTCGTGGGGCCGACAGCGGCAAACCCCCGAGTGGATTGAGGGCACGTGAGACACAGAGGACGGATACGGATGTTGGAGTCGTCAACGCGGTGGGTGGGAGGTGCGTTCGGGCTCGTCGCTCTGGTGGCGGGCTCCCTGGTGGCAACCGGTATCGGTTCGTCGTCTGCGGTTGCCGACACACCTGGGCCCGCGACACCTGGGCCCGGCATCACGCGGCCGGCCGGGACGGCGAACTCCGGAGAGAGCGTGGCCCGCGTGCACAAGGAGGTGATCGACGGAACGCTGCTTGAGCATCACGCCACACGGACTGTCTGTCCTCAGTGCCACGCCAGGGTCGTCACCGAGGGCACGAGCGGAAGTACTCCGTTGCGCTCGGCCGCGCCCGCCGGTTATGGCCCCGCCGAGTTGCAGAAGGCCTACGGGCTGCCTGCCGCCTCCAACAGCACCCGGACCATCGCCATCATCGACGCGGGCGTCTATCCGACTCTGGAAAAGGACCTGGCCGTATATCGCAAGACGTTCGGGCTGCCCGCCTGCACCACGGCGTCCGGCTGCCTCAAGTTGGAGAACTACACCGGGGGGAAGCAGCCTGCTCCGCAAACGGGAGCGCAGGGCAAGCTCGTGGAGGAGGAGGTGGCCCTCGAGACCGCGCTCGACCTCGACATGGCCTCCGCGGCCTGCCCCACCTGCCACCTCTTGGAGGTTTCCGTCCCCTGGCAGGATGCTCAGGACAACAACGATGTCTCGACCGATGACTTCGCCAAAGCGGTGAACACCGCGGTGGCCGCCGGCGCTTCGGCAGTCAGCGTGAGTTACGGCTACACCGCGGATGTCCAGAACACCCATGGCTCGCGCCGTTCCGCCTTTGACCACACGGGCGTGGCCATCACCGCGTCGACCGGCGACGAGGGTTTCAACGGCGGCATTCACCAGGCCTGGCCGTCCAACCTGCCCTCGGTGATCAGCGTGGGCGGGGTCACCTTGCCCACCGTCGGCAAGGCCAGCGCGTGGTATGCCGCAGGTAGCGGCTGCGAGTCCGTCTTCCCCGCTGCCATCGGCCAGCCGGCCAGGATCACGGCTTCCTGCGGTGGTCACCGCGCCGCGGCCGACATCTCCGCGGATGCGGACCCCGCCACCGGTGTGGCGGTTCGCGACACATACGCTCCCAGCAGCGGGGAGCCGAACAACTGGGTGGTGGCCGGCGGCACCAGCGCGTCCGCGCCCTACGTGGCCGGACTGTTCGCCCGTGCCGGACACCTTTCCGCGGTGAACGGGCCCAAGAGCCTCTACAGCGCACCGGCTGCCGACTTCACGGACATTACGAGCGGCAACAACGAGGCCTACCACCAGTGCGCCTCCTACCCCGGCGTCAGTGCCGCCCTGTGCAACGCGGGTCCGGGTTGGGACGGACCGACCGGTCTCGGAGTTCCGCACGGCCTGGGCGCGTTCTGACCATCCCGCCCTGCGACCGAGCCGGTTCCGGCAGCCCACAGACCACCTTCGTTCCATAAGAGAGGCACCTCATGCGTCTGAGAACTCGCGCGGCGGCCATCAGCGCGACAGCCATCGCGATCCTGCTGAGTGCTGCGGCAGTGGCAAGCGCCACCATCGGCAGCTGGGCGTCTGCCGACAAGAGCACCGCCCAACGGCCGGCCGCAGGCGCGGCGACCATCCGTCCCTGCACCATCGATGACGTTTCGTTCTACTTCGGCGGCTACACCGCGGGCACCAGTCGACGCAGCTTCGACCTGACCGTGCTCGCCCACGACGGCATCACCTGCACCCTCAAAGACACCCCGCTGATATCCCTCACCGGACCGGCGGACCAGACCAAGCCGATCCCGGTCTCCGTCAACGGGCGCGGCGGCACCCTTGTGCTCAGGCCTGACTCCCCGCTGCACACCACCGCGATCTACAACATCCCCGACACACCCGAACACACTCTCAAGGTCAGCTCCATGACGCTGGGCATGCCCGATCACACCAGCCGCAGCACGTACTTCTTCGTGCCAGGCGTCAGCGACGTCTACCAGACGGGCGTCTCGTTCACCTCTTGGACCACCGGACTCGGCCTCGGGCAGGGCGAGGAAGCCTTCTGATGATGTGAGGCGCAGACCCGGTTGCACGGCAACCGGCGCTGTGCCCCGAGGACTTGTCACCGATGCGAAGCCGGCGTGGGGCAGGAGGTCGCGGCCGCTCAATCGGTGAGACGAACCTGTGGTCGGAGCACCGTGGGGTCCCTGCCGATCGGCAGGGACCCCGGCAGGACTTACTGCTGCTGCGCGCGCCAGTCGGCGAACTTGGTCTCGGCGATGTGCGCGTCCGGACCCGGCAGGAGCGTGGCCTCTTGCAGCTTGGCACCCCAGTAGGGGGCGTGCTCGTCCGCGACCACCGTGCGGGGGTCGTCCTTGGCGGCGAGTGCCGCACGGATGAGCTCGTCGAGCTGGAACGCGTCGGGGCCCGCGACCTCCACCACCCCGTTGACCGGCGCATCGACCGCGGCGCGGCCGACGGCCGCGGCCACGTCGTCGGAGCCGATGGGCTGGATCTTGACGGGGGCCAGGCGCACGGTGTCGCCGTCGGTGGCCGCGTCGGCGATCGCCTTCATGAACTCGAAGAACTGGGTGGCGTGGACGATGGAGTAGGGGATTCCGGACGCCTTGATCAGCTCTTCCTGAGCCTGCTTGGCGCGGAAGTACCCGCTCTCCTGCAGGCGCTCGGTGCCGACCACCGACAGTGCCACATGGTGCCCCACGCCGGCCTCGGCCTCAGCCTTGAGGACGTTGGTCGTGGAGGTGCGGAAGAAGTCCATGACGGCCTCGTCAGCGAACGAGGGGGAGTTGGACACGTCGACCACGACCGACGCGCCCTTCAGGACCTCGGCCAGGCCCTCACCCGTCAGAGTGTTGACGCCAGTGGTGGGTGCGGCCACGACCGCCTCGTGCCCATGCTCGTTGAGCTTTCCGACCAGCTTGGAGCCGATGAGCCCCGTCCCACCGATCACTACTACCTTCATAACGGGTTCCTCTCAAAGATTTTCGGCCTGTACTAGGAGAGACAGGAGAGCCGTTCTCCTTGTGACGCGGTTTTCATGATTCGCTTTTGGCGCGTCATGCCGTCGGCAACGTGGTCACCCTTGCCGGTCGTAGCGATCGCGCGCTTGGGTAACCGTGTCCGGATCGACGGCGCCGGTCCGCGCCAGCTGGTCCAGGGCGGCCACTACGACGGACTCGGCGTCGACTCCGAAGTAACGGCGCACGGCGTCACGGGTGTCCGACAGTCCGAAGCCGTCCGTTCCCAGTGACGAGTAATCCTGATCGACCCACTGGCTGATCTGATCGGGCACCTGTCGCATCCAGTCGCTGACCGCCAGGACGGGCCCTTGCGTACCCGACAGCGCCTCCGTCACATACGGGACGCGCTCCTCACCCCGCCGCCGCGCCGCGTCGGCGTTCAGCGCGTCGCGGCGCAGCTCCGTCCAGGACGTCACTGACCAGACGTCAGCGTGGACATTCCACTGGGACATGAGCAGCTCCTGGGCCTTGAGCGCCCAGTGGATGGCAGTTCCGGAGGCCAGCAGCTGGATCCGCGGTCCGGCGTCGTGGGGCTCCGCCCGCCGGAACCGGTACATGCCCCGCACGATCCCCTCCTCGACCGCGGACCCGGTGGGCATGGCCGGCTGGAGCTTGGGCTCGTTGTAGACCGTCAGGTAGTAGAAGATGTCTTCGGGCTGGTCGCCGTACATCCGCCGCAGCCCTTCCTTGACGATCACCGCGATCTCGTACGCGAAGGCGGGGTCGTAGCTGACGGCGGCCGGATTCGTGGATGCCAGCAAGTGAGAGTGCCCATCGGCGTGCTGCAGCCCCTCGCCGGTCATCGTCGTACGGCCGGCCGTAGCTCCGACGACGAAGCCGCGGCCCATCTGGTCCCCCAGGGCCCAGAATTGGTCGCCTGTTCGCTGGAACCCGAACATGGCGTAGAAGATGTAGAAGGGGATCATGGGTTCGCCATGCGTGGCGTACGACGTCGCCGCGGCGGTGAACTCGGCCATCGAACCGGCCTCGGTGATGCCTTCGTCGATGAGCTGGCCGTCCTTGGCCTCCTTGTAGCGCAGCAGCTGGTCGGCGTCGACCGGCTCGTAGTTCTGACCCAGCGGCGAGTAGATCCCGGCCGTCGGGAACAGAGACTCCATGCCGAACGTCCGCGCCTCGTCGGGGATGATGGGCACCCAGCGTCGCCCCGTCTCCTCGTCGCGCATCAGGTCCTTGACCAGCCGGACCAGAGCCATGGTGGTGGCCACTTCCTGTTTGCCGAAGCCCTTCCGGAGGGCTTCGAAGGGGCCGGACGGTGGCTGCTTCAGGGGCTTGGCCACCACCCTGCGCACCGGGACAGGGCCTGCCAGAGCAGCACGCCGCTCACGCAGGTACTGGACCTCTTCCGAGTCCTCACCAGGGTGCCAGAACGGCACCAGATCCCCGCTCAACGCGCTGTCCGGAATGGGCAGTTCCAACGCGTCGCGCATCTGACGGAACTGGGACATCGTCAGCTTCTTCATCTGATGGTTGGCGTTGCGTGACTCGAAGCCCGCACCCAGCGTATGTCCCTTCACCGTCTGGGCGAGGACGACGGTGGGTTCGCCCCGGTGCTCGACCGCGGCCCGGTAGGCGGCGTAGACCTTGAGAGGTTCGTGCCCGCCCCGGGAGTTCGCGAACAGGTCGGTGAGCTGCGCGTCACTCAGACCGGCGGCGATGCCGGAGAGCGTATCGCCGCTGAAGAAGTGCTCGCGGATGTAGGCGGCGTCCCGTGCGGCGTAGGTCTGGAACTGGGCATCGGGTATCTCGCCCAGGCGGTGTACGAGGGAGCCGTCGGCGTCCCGCCGGAGCAAGGGGTCCCAGGCCTCGCCCCACAGGGTCTTGACCACGTGCCAGCCCGCACCGCGGAACCGGGCCTCGAGCTCCTGCACGATCTTGGAATTCGACCGCACGGGACCGTCCAGCCGCTGAAGATTGCAGTTGATGACGAAGGTGAGGTTGTCGAGACCCTCGCGGGCGGCGAGCGCCAGTGCGGCCGTCGACTCGGGTTCGTCCATCTCCCCGTCTCCCAGGAAGGCCCATACACGCGACCCGGAAGTGTCCTTGATTCCCCTGTCGTGCAAATAGCGGTTGAACCTGGCCTGGTATATGGCGGAGAGGGGGCCGAGCCCCATGGAGACGGTCGGAAACTCCCACAGCCACGGCAGGCGCCTCGGGTGTGGGTAGGACGGCAGGCCGTGGCCGTCGGCCTCCCGGCGGAAACCGTCCAACTGCTCCTCGCGCAGCCGCCCCTCCAAGAACACCCGCGCATAGATGCCGGGCGAGGCATGCCCCTGGAAGTACAGCTGATCCCCGGAGCCGTCCCCGTCCTTGCCCCGGAAGAAGTGATTGAACCCGATCTCATAGAGCCAGGCCGCAGACGCGTAGGTCGCGATGTGGCCTCCGAGACCCAGACGGGAACCGCGGGTGACCATCGCGGCGGCGTTCCACCGGTTCAGCGCGGTGATGCGCGACTCCATGGCGAGATCGCCCGGAAAGACCGGCTGGGACGACGCCGGGATCGTGTTGATGTAGTCCGAGGCCAGCAGCCCCGGGAGGGCCACTCCGGACCTGGCCGCGTACTCGTGCACGCGCCGCAGCAGGTACACGGCGCGCTCGGGCCCGGCATGCCTGATGACAGCCTCGAGGGAGGCCTGCCATTCCCTCGTCTCCTCGGCGTCACGGTCGGGTATCTGGTCGAGCTCACTCATCGAGGCTTTCCTGTCAAGGCGTGGGGAGGTGAAGGCGGACGGCGGCTGCGGCCACGAGTGCGCTGTGGCGGCCGCCCGTAAGAGATGTGCGCCGGGAAGCCGCCGCCGCGGCCGCGCGCGTCAGCGCTGCGCGAGCCACGTGCTGAAGGTCGTGGGACCGATGTGGGCGCCCGGTTCGGGCAGAAGCGCGCCTTTGCCCACCAGGGCGGCGAAGAGTCTGGCGCGCACATCGGTGACCACACTTCTGTCGTCACCATCGGCGGCGAGGAGCTTCGCCATGAGGTCGTCGAGGTGGTACTCCTCGGGGCCGGCCACCTCGTGCGTACCGAGCAGCGGCACCCCCACGGCGACATGCGCGACCGCGGCCGCGACGTCGTCCGTCGCCACCGGACGGACCAGCGCGGGCGCCACGTGGACCCCGTCCGGGCTGGAGTCCGCGACAGCGATGGCCTGGAGGGTCTCGAAGGTCAGCGCGGCACGCACGATCGAATGGGGGACCGGAGACTTTCGTACCTGGTATTCCTGGAGTTCTTTCGCGAGGAAGTAGCCCGACCGCAGCCGCTGGGCCCCCACCACCGACAGGGCCACGTGATGCTCCACGCCCGCCGAGGCCGCCGCGGCCAGGAGGTTGGTCGTAGCGGTGCGGAAGAAATGCAGACCGGCTTCCTCGGTGCGCACGGGCGCATCGGTGACGTCCACCACCACCTCGGCCCCCCGCAAGGCCTCGTCGAGACCATTACCCGTGATCAGGTCGACGCCATGGCGGCGTGAGACGGGCACGACCTGCACTCCATGGTCACGGAGCCTGGCAACCGTTCTGGAGCCGATCAATCCGGTAGCCCCCGCGACAACGACTCTCATGTGAATCCCTCCCAGAGGGCTCATCGCCCCTGTGTGCGTCTGGTGACGCCGAAGTCAGACACGTGCACTACATCGACAGGACTTGCACCACTGTTGTGACATCGATGGGAGCAGTCGGAAAGCGGCGGCCTCTGTCACATAAGTCGCCTGTTCTCGGTCGCCCTTAGGAACAGCCGTGCCGAGAGCCAGAAATGAAGAACGCTGTCCCGTCAGGGCGACGACCAACGGAGGTGCACAGTGTCAACCAAGGACTCAGCGGGCGTGAGCGACGACAAGGCGCGTTCCGGGACGTGGATGACCGCGGCGAAGATGCTGCAGGACGCCAAGCCGCCCCATATCCCCGAGGGCGCCTCGGGCATGACCGTGCTGATCGAGTGGCCACCTGGTGACTCCGGCACGCCTCCGCACCGTCACACGGGGCCGGCCTTCGGATACGTGATCGAGGGCGAGGTGCGCTTCGAACTGGAGGGAGAGCCGGAACGCATCGTCAAGGCCGGCGAGACCTTCTGGGAGCCGGGCGGAGACGTGATCCATTACCAGGATGGCAACGCCCGAGCCGATGTGCCGTGCCGGTTCGTCGTCACGATGCTCTGTGCGCCGGGCCGGCCGATGCTCACGCTGGTCGACGAGAAGGAACTGGCCGAGCGGGCCCATCTGCGTGCTCCGCGCCCCGCGAACTGACCTGCGGCTTTTTGCCGACGAGGTCGGCGCAGCCCGAAGCAACGGCGCTCCGTGGCAGGGCACAAGACGCAGGAGCGCCCCAACCGTCGTTTACCCCTGCTGACGTGCTGTTGGTGGCCGCAGCCCTTCACGACCTGCGGCATCACGTTCTGCCGCGCAGCTGCGGGTGACGCGTGCGGATCGACGGTCTCCTGCACATAGTCTTGGCCACGGTCATGTCCCCCCTGGCGCGGTGCTGGGGCGCGTGGATGCCTGCGAGCGGTCTTGTGCGCGGCCGCGGCGCTGTGGTGTCCCTTGTCGGCGATCAGTCGGCGTGACAGGCCGCGACGTGTCGCGGCGGTACGGAGTCCGGTGTCCGCCGCGGGCGTGGCCGCGATGGCCTGGACGGCCCGCTCGTCGACGAGTTCGGGACGTGAGAGCCTGGCCGCGGTCCACGCCGGTCACGCCTTGCACACGCCTGGTCCTGAGGGTTCGAGCGCGTCGAACGCCACCACTTGGTACGGGCAGCCCCAAGGAACGGAAGCCACACAGCCGGGCCGAAGGGGCGTTCGGCCGCCCACCGGACGGTGGCCGTTCCGGTGCCGTCCCGGGTACCGTGGCGGCCGACGACGGCGCCGGCCACAAGCGCGGACCTGGGCGTCAACACGTGCCGTGCCGGCCGGTGCGGTGCCGATCGACCGAGAGTTGTGATGGCCCCGACGATTCGCAGGGCTGTGATCCCCGCCGCTGGCCTCGGATCCCGTCTGCTGCCCCTGACGAAAGCGACACCGAAGGAGATGCTGCCGGTCGGCGACAAGCCGGTCATCGAGCACACCGTGCGCGAGCTGGTGGACTCCGGCATCACCGACATCACCATCGTGGTCTCCGGCGGCAAGAGCCTCATCCAGGACCACTTCCGCCCCAACCCCGCTCTCGTCCAACAACTCCGCGCAGACGGCAAGACGGCCTACGCGGACGCGGTGGAGGAGGTCGCGGAACTGGCCGGCCAGGGCCACATCACCTACCTCGACCAGCACGGCCCGTACGGCAACGGCACCCCCGTGCTGAACGCTGCCCGTGCCTTCGGCGACGAGCCCGTGCTGGTGCTGTGGCCCGATGACGTCTTCGTGGCCGAGGTCCCCCGCGCCCAGCAGCTGATGCGCGCGTATGAGCAGACCGGCTGCCCGGTGTTGGCCCTCATACCGATGGACCCCTCCGACTCCCAGCGCTATGGCGTACCGATCGTGAAGGAAGACCTCGGGGACGGCCAACTGCGCATCACCGGCCTGGTCGAAAAGCCCGAGCCTGCTGCCGCCCCGTCGTCGTACGCGGCCATCGGCGGCTACGTCGTCACCCCCGGCATCATCGACGAACTGCGCGAGCAGACCCGCCGCTGGTACGAGCACCGGACCGGCGAGATCTACCTGACCGACGCCATCAACGCCTATGCCTCCACTCGCGCGGTGTATGGACAGGTCATCAAGGGCCGCTGGTACGACACCGGCAACCCGGCCGACTACCTTGTCGCCCAGATGGCGTTCGCCCTCGCCCACCCCGAGTACGGCCCCCGTCTGCGAGGCCTGCTTGCCGGACTCGACGGCGACCGTGCTGCCGCCCTCCGGGCGGTGACCAACCCCTGACCCACCGCTGTCCGTCTCGGCCGCCCGCGCCCAGCGAGCAGCCGAGAGAAGCAACCACCTCGTGGTACCTCAACGCGTTCTCGCACAGTCAGGTTCGAGCGGACCTCGACGGCGAGCCATGCCCGCTGCGCGCTTGGGGCAAAGACCTTCCCGGCACCGGGGTGTCTGTCGCCGCGGTCGTGCTGTGGTGGGCGCGGATGAGTGCGATCACTGTGTCGGTCGTACGGTCGAGGTAGCTGCGGCCATCGGGCAGCCGTCCCTCCGGGCTGATGTAACTACGCGGCCCGAGATGGGTGGCAGGATCGAGCCGATGCATGGTGATCTTGCCGGCACGTCGCGCGCGGTTCCATCCGCTACGGCGGAACAACCGCCAGCGCTGGGGGAAGATCCAGGTGCCGACGCGCTCGATCCGGTCGCTCGCACTGGTGAGCCGATGCAGGTGTTCGGCATGGGTGAGGTCGTTGGCGCCGTTGTGGAACCCACCGAGTGTGATCAGTACGAGCGGGGAGTGCAGCTGAGTGTGCAGTTCGTCGACGGCGCCGGTGGCGACCTGGGCGCCGCCGCTGTAGCTGAGCAGCACCACGGGGATACCGCTGTCGGGCTGGTAGCCGGCGAGCCGGAGCTGAGTGGCGATCTGGAAGCCGACGGCCCGGTTGTAGAGGGGGCGGTACCGGTGGTCGGCGGCGACGAAGACCTGCATGACGTTGTGCAGGAACAGCAGCAGCCCGACGTGGCGGCGCAGCCACGCCCACACCGGCCGCTCGGCAAGCGGGTCGGCCAGCGGCGAGTAGGGCTGCACCTGACCCAGCACCCGCAGCTCCGGCGCTCCCGCGATCACGGCCTTGACCAGTTGGCCGCCGTCCCGAGTATCCCGTACGCGACGTTTCCCGATGCCGTCCAGGTAGACCAGGTAGGCGGCCGGGGGACTGTCAGCGGCCGCACCGCGGGCGTAGGGCATGCCACTGGGCAGCTCGGTGGTAGGTGCCCGCCAGCCGGCGCTGTAGGCCAGCACCTCGTAGCGGGCCAGCAGTCCTTCGGCGAGCAGAGCCGGCCCGAGCACACAGACCCAGAGCAGGAAGTCGTTCATGTGATGGACTCCGATGCTCGGGGTGCGCTGATCCTCACGACCAGTCGCCGAACGGTCTCCACAGCGAAACCAAGGCCGACCCCGGCGATGGCCACGTAGCCCGCGGCGCTCCACCAGCCGAGGCCGGTCGCCGCTGCGAGCGGGCCGGCCAGGCCCGCTCCGACCCCCACGAAGAGCAACAGGTGGAGCAGGGGCCCGAGCAACGGGAACGCAAGAACGGCAGCGAGCAGCAGCGGGGCGACCAGGCCCGCTGTCCACACCAAGTGCGCGCCGGGCGGGGGAGAGGACAGCACCACCTCGGCCAGGTTCCACGCGGTCGCCGGCCACAGCGCGAACACGGCACCCTCGACGAGGCCGGCGGGCAGCAGCAACCCGGCCAGGAAGGTCCGCGACATGCCGGGCCGGCGAACCGCCAGAGGCAGGATGCGCCCGGCAGCCTCCGACACCCCGGCGAACAGCAGCAGGACGACAACGATGTGTGACATCGGTCAGCCTCGCTGTGACGGATCGACGAGGGCCGGCCGACCGGCCGAGCCGGCCGCCTCCAGGTACCACTCGAGTTCGTCGGCTGCGCGCCGATATCCACCCGCCTCGTGCTGGGCAGCCTGCAGGGTTGCCGCGGCTGCCCGGAACTGGGGGCCGCGAAGCAGGCGTTCGGCGAGGAAACGCACGGAAGCCGTGGAGACGTCCTGGGTACGGATCGTCAGGCCCGCGCCGAGTTCGACGACGCGACGGGCCACCATCGGCTGGTCGGCGCCCTGGGGGACCACCAACATCGGAACCGCGGCGTACATGGCCTCATTGACGCTGTTCATCCCGCCATGGGTGACGAACAGCGCCGCGCGTGCCAGCACCTCCGGTTGAGGCACGAAACGGCAGGTGAGCACGTTGGGTGGCAAGGGCCCCAGCGCGACGGGATCGGTCTGCCCGGTGGAGACGATCACGGTGCCGCCGAGCGGGGCGAGCGCGGTGGCGAAAGTACGCAGCAGTTGCGGGTTGTTGAACACCGTGCCCAGCGAGGCGTACAGCACCGGGTCACGCAGCCGATCGGCCGGGAACGACGGGTCGACGGGGCGGGCGCCGATGCTCGGGCCGACGAAACGGTAGGACTCGTCGAAATCCTCGACGGCAGGCTGGAACGCCCGCGAGGTGTAGACCAGGTTGAGCGGCTGGCGGATGTTCACCACATCGACCAGTGGCAACTGACGCGCGTCGAAGCGGCGGTGCAACTCCCAGCGCGACCGCAGGTAGCCCTGGAGGCTGCGCGGTCGGGCCGCCGCCGCGGCCAACAGTTCCCACGAGGCGCGGGTGGGACTGGGCACGTGCCGGTTGTACGCGAACATGGTGGTCGACGCTGCCGCCGGCACCTTGAGTTCGCGGGCGGCGACCGCGCCCCACAGACAGGAGCCGTCGTGGACGACCAAGTCGGGCCGGACGCGGCGCAGGTCGGTGAGGACCGCGGGCAGCAGGCGGACGGCGGTGCGTGCGAGCGCCTCGATCAACGTGACGGGCGTCGGCGGATCGGGGAGCGGCTGGTCACCTCCGGGGTAGAGGCATACCGTCGCGCCGGCGGACTCGATCTCCTCTCGGAACGCGGGCGTGGTGTGGTAGGTGACGGCGTGGCCGCGCCGAACGAGTTCGGCCACTACCGGCAGCGTCGGGTTGACGTGCCCGTGCATGGCGATGTTGAGGAACGCGATGGTACTCACAGACCGACCCCCCGTAGAGAAGAAGTGGATGCTTTGCCCGGACTGGCGGATGCCGCCGAAGGGCCGTCGGCCCGGTACAGGCCCGGCCCACTGATACGCAGCCCGTCGTCCGGTCCTGGCGGCGTCGCACCGGCACGTCGGCGCGGTTCGACGGGGCGCAAGGGTGAGTTCCCCGGGCCGAGTGCCACCACCACGCCGGCCGCCCTGTCGATGAGCGTTCGGCCTCCACGATCCACCGGGGGTGGCATCCCGGGGATGGCTGCGCTGGCCGGCGGCGCGGGCTCGAGGTCTCCGTGGTCGAGCAGCATCGGAGCGCCGGTGACCAGGTCCATGGCCACTACGGCGAACGGGACCGACAGCCTGCTCTATCCGCGACGGCAGGTAGCCGAGCGGATACACCTCACGGCCACGCAACTGGGTCCGCACGTGGTCCAGCCGCGGCGCGGGCCTGTTGGGGTGGGCGGCCGCGATGGGCCCGTTGAGGGCACCCACCGAGGCTTCGATGATCACGTCCGGCACGACAGCGCGCCGCTCCAGTGCGTATCCAACACCGACATGAGCCGCTCCGAGCGCGTCACCCGCGCTCACCACGACTGCGACGGGGCGGGGGAGTGCGCACAGGCTCGCCGCCGGGCCTCCGGTCGACCACGGCGAAAGGAGACACGTCCCCGCATCTGTCCTCATGCCCGACGCTCCGCATGGCCACGCCACTCTCCGAGTCGCCTCCGCCGAAGCCAGAACCTGCCGAAGAGGCTGGTCTCCGGCGACATGTGACCCTCATGATCCACCTCACTCATCACCCATCGGGCTCGCACCCAACCAGGACCGGACTGCGACCCAATGTGTGACACTGTTCATCAGTGTGATGTGTGACAGCGTCATTGAGATCGGTCAAACGCACCGCGTTCGCCGGCCGGGAGGCGTCACGGTGCCTCGCGAATTCCTTGGGCCTGGGTGGGTCAGCACCGTCCATCTCTTCCCGGCGCCGACGCCCGGCCATCTGCGGGAACGTTTGCGGAAGTCTCGACGCGGGAGTCTCAGGAACGGCAAGCATCAACTCCGCGCCGACACCCTGGTCTGCGCCGGCCGTCTTGGGCACCGTCGCCCGCGCTGCTGGTCTGTAGAAGCGTTGTCCGTCACAGACGTTGGGCGCTTCTGGTCTTTCACTGCGAGGCAAGGAGCCCCGAATGCACGGACGCTGCAGCCGCCGAGCGTGAGATGCCGGGACAACAACCGACCGCCCGGCAAACGGACATCCACCCATGCAGGCACAACCATGGAGGTACAAAAGGTGTCAGGCACCGACGCGGCGCACCCGACTCCCGCCCGTGACGGGGCACTCGACCCGGAGATGGAAAGAAAGGGCCTGTCTGTGCCGCTCGTTCCGGATCCGAAGGTCGTCAGGGAGCTGCTCACCCGGTACGCGTCCCTGCAGATCGCGCTCGCCGAGAGCGAGAAGCCGGAAGGGGTACGTGAGCTCGAGGACGTCAGCTACACGCTGTGCGTCATGACGGGAACCAGGCGTGTGCACGACGCCATAGAGGCCGCCGACGCGCTGCTCGTGGCCGGGACCGAGTGGGAGAGCGTCAGGGAGCCGGACGGCAAGCACGGTCTGCGATGGCGGTCACCTCTGTCTGAGGAGGCGGGAACACGACGTCCGGCCTTCCCTGGACAGGGAGCAGCGGAACTTTGATGCGGTCGGCATGACGGATTGGGGCCTGGGCACGGTGTAGGTCCGTGCGGAGCTTCAGCAGCGAGTGGTGACCGAAGTCGCCGTTGGCGACGTCAGACGTCCTCGGCCCTGTTCATGGCAGCCTCATTGCTCCGCGATGGTGCCACGGCAACGAGCAACGGCATTTTGTGCAGCGGCGGAGGATCTCCCGCCAGGCCGAGCCGCTGCCAGGCCAGCCTCATCGATATCTTCAGCACCCGTCGCGCCCGCAAGATGAGCAGGACGGCGAGAGGCAGCTCAACCAGCACGGCCGAGGCGGCGCTCGCCCACACATCCTCCTTTCCCCAGCTCAGGGAAATGTCGAACCAGGCATCGCAGAGGAGGAGCGTGGCTGCCACGAACGACAACGGGACCAGGACCTGGCGTCTCAACCACACCGCCACTCCCGCACCGGCCAGTGTCACGAGCAGCATCACGTCGAAGCCCACCCACACCCAGGGCCAGTGCCGGGCCTCAAAGCGATCCGGCAGCGACACCGCCAGGTAGACGGTCCACGGCACGAGCACGAGCACGCACAAGCCGAGCTGCCGTAGAACCCGGCGTCGGCGGCGGAGCAGCGTGGAGCCGTCGAGTGAGAGTTCGCGGGCCGTCGTACCGGCGGGGGCAGTGGGGTTGCTCTGCTCGCTCATCATTGCCTGTTTCTGCTGACACCTGCCGGTCCAGCAAACCGCCGGTCATGGTGAATCGCCCTGCTGTCTGCACGGCACGGGGGCAACGCCTCGACGTACGGCTGCGCCGCGAAGACTGTTGACAGTCATTTCATAGTACGGCGAGGTCGCATCCGGTCTGGCGGACGGTGCCGCGCTGACGTAGTTCAGCAATGCAGCGGCAAGACCCAAAAGAGAGGGGTTCCCTCATCGCAGTGGGTGGGCGTCGGCGAGGCCCTGGTGCAGGTTGAGTCGGGTTGGAGGGCTCTCACCTGCAGCGATGACGCTACGTGCCCCACACGGTCGCCGTGGTCGTCACCGCCTTCGGCCAGCATGGCGGGGCGTGGGCGCATCACGGAGTCCGCACGTCCCTCGGTGCCGCGGTCCTCGCGGCCACCAGGCTCTTCATACCCGGTTGCGTGACCCGCTTCTCCGACACCCACCGCCCGGACGGCGACTCCGATGTCGTCGAGGGCGTCACCCAGGTCATCCGGCAGCTCTCCCAGGCCGGCTCAGCAAGGACGCGATCAAGGCAATGGGCAAGGAGATCCGCTCCTGGCGCATA
>NZ_JBSFJX010000117.1:0-24228 GCF_053598275.1 Streptomyces sp. NPDC001156
TATTAGGCTGACCGCGCGTCGTCGCACGACACGCACCCCGGCCTCCCGCCGACCCCACAACACCACCCTGGTCCACTCCGGCGGGCCCCAACTCTCCCTGCGCTCTTGACAAAGAACTCTACATATTAGAGTCGGGGACTGGCGTGGTGGCTGTTGCTCCGTTTCCAGTCCCCGCCGCTTCAAACCGTGCATGCGTTGGGTAGGCCGCCAGCGAGGTGCCTGTGACCAGGCCCTTTTCCGACGGCCCCTGTGGGACGCTGTCGCCCGATTCAGGGATGGCGTGTGCGTGTCTTCCCGCGGGGCCTGGGGTCGAGGTCGGCGAAGTGGGTGTGGCGGGTGGTGCCGACGGGGCGGCCGGTGAGGTGGGCATCGATGCGGTGGAGGTTGATCGCCGCGGCGCTGAAGACGTGGGTGAGGCCGGTCTTGGCCTGGCCTCGGTAGCGACTGGTTCGGATGCCGGTGGCGCGTTCGGCCTGAGAGATGGCGCCCTCGACGCCGGCGCGCCTGGCGTAGCGCTGCTTCCAGGCGTCGGTGTTCTGCACGGCGCGCTGACGTTGGAGCAGTTCGTGCTCTTCGCGGGGGGTGCAGAGTCAGTCTCCGGGTGAAGCCGTTGGTGCATGAGGTGCCGTCCTTGCAGTTGCGGCAGTCCCACTCGGTCCGGCCGCCTACCGACTGTGTCACCCAGCAGACCCCACTGGGATCCGCGGAGCGTTCGCGCGTGCGGGAGATGCTCACCTACCTGGCCACCGCACTCCCCCGGTTCACCTCTCCCGCCGCCCGACTGCTGGCCCTGCAATGCGCCCTGCGCGTCAACACCCCCGGGCAGGTCCGACTGCCTTCGGGCCCGCTGTGGGGCATGCGCCTGTACGGGCGCCCAGAACTATGGCAGGAACTGGCTCACGCCAACTGGCTTGAGCTACCCGACCTCAAGTCGGCGCCCGTACAGGTGCACCTGCTGGATGAGGCAGTCCTGGACCAGGCTGCCGGCCGCAGGGAACGCCGCCGTGCAGCCCACTGGGCTCTGCGGCCGGCGCCCTTGCTCCTGCCACACACCGCACCACCCGCGGTGCGGCTGACCGCACTGGTGCTGGCCGCACACACCTCCGCCCAGGTCCACCACCACGCCGACATGGACGTCCTCGCCCGCCTGTGCGGGCACTCCCCTCACCAGATCGCAGCACCGATCAACCGGCTGACGACCACTCGCGTCCTGGCCGCCTGGCACCACCACCGGGACATGGACGAGGTCCTGTGGTGTCTCCCCCGCGAGTGCGCTCCACCCCGCTCTGTCGTACACCCCAGACAGCCCCACGGGCACCGGCCCTGAGGCTCAACTCGAGCAAAAGACATCACTTCAAGAGAAACAACACACTTCACTCATCCGTACTACCTCTATGCTGGGCCACTGACTGCAGGGACCACCGCTGTTCAATCAGCGGCCCCAGAACACACGCGCAAGGGCGCTCGGCGCCTGCGCCACAGATCTGACACACCCGACCAGAAACAAGGAAGGTCAACATCATGTCGGACAGCACCACGACAACCACCGGACTCACGTCGCAGTACGCCGCCCAGGTGACCAGCGACCTCGAACTCAACGCCAAGGAACAGGAGCGCATCAGTTCGGACATCGCCGCGCTCCAGGAGCAGCTGGCAGGCCTGCGGCACGACCACTCGGTGCTGGTCAACGTGCAGCAGGTACTCGGCGTTTCACCCACGCCGGTGCAGCCTGCGGCCGCGCCGGACAGCTCCACCGTGCCCGCCCCCCGCAGCAAGAAGACCTCTGATGAGCCCGGCGCCGGAAAGCGGACGCGAGGGAAGAAGGCCGCAGACGCACAGGACCGTACAGTGGCCAAGAAGTCAGCCTCTAAGACGCCAGCGGCGGGCAAGAAGCCCCGGGGCAGCGCCGAAGTTGCGAAGACGGACCGGCCCACGCTGGTCGAACTCGTCCGCCGCCACCTCACCAAGCAGAGCGAGCCGCGTTCCGCGGCGGACGTCACCACCGCCCTCGACACGGCCCACCCCGAGCGCGGCGTCAAGACGACCGTCGTGCGCACCACTCTCGAAGGACTCGTGGCCAAGAACCAGGCCCAGCGCACCAAGCAGGGCAGCTCCGTCTACTACACCGCCCCCAACACGGCCGAGCAGACGGCCACATCCGCCCAGGACGAGCCGCAGTCCGAGCAAGCCGAATAGGACCGCTGGAAGCCCACCAGCCAGCCCGGTCACGGGCCGTTGGACGGTCCGGCTGGCGGTGTCCCTTCGCCGGGCTGAGCCCGCGCTCCTTCAGCAAACTGGTGCCCGCGTTACGGAGGGCGGGTACCGACCTTGTGAGAGCCGCGGTCGTGTGGAGCCCGGATCCGCACGCCTCACGTCACGACGGCATAGCGCTCGACATGCCACTCGATCGCGCCGTGTTCCTGGACTCATTCTTCGGCACACCGACCGAGGAAGTAATGCCACCGGGGGGCTTCACGTCCTTCCCGCTGCCCCTCAACCCCCTGGCGGAGATCGGCGCGGCCTGGGTGATGCCGCCCGGGCGTGATGCTGCCTGCACCTGGCACATTGTCCCGAACAGTCAAGAGCAGTTCCGGGCGCAGAACGTGGAGGAGGACCGCCTGGGGAGCACCTGGGGAGGGGGCGGCCCCGACCACCCGGCCGGCCTCGTCCGCTCGCCGACGTTCTCCAGCTACGGATGGAACACCACCGTCGCGCAGCAGCTGACCACACCCGCTCTGATCATCCACGGTCTGGACGACACGCTCGCTCCACCGAGCAACTCCACTGCCATCTACAGCAATCTTCCGGTGGCGAACAAGGCGCTGGTGCAGGTTCAGTGCGCGAGCCACCCCCTGCATCTTGAGGGCTGCTCCGGCCCGCGGTGCACACCGGAGGCGGGAACGCCCTATGGCGGGCGCCCTGGCCGCCCCTGGTTCGGCCCATATGCCACGTTCCAGGCAGCAGCGATCGAGTGGATCAAGAACGGGACCTTCAACGGCGTCGCGCGCGGACACTTCATCGTCAACGAGAGCGGCGTGGCGCACCTGGCCGGAACCACGAGCGGCCCCACACGCTGAGATTTCGGTTCCGGTTCGGACGTATGGCTGGACTGGCGACCCCGGCCGGGCTCGCGCTCGCCATAGCTGGCATGGCCGTCGCTGTGTGGAAGAGACCCCGGGTGCCGGCCCGAAGTGCAAGCTGAGCCCGCCTGTTCGGCGTGCCCCGGTCCACGGGGTACGGGCACCTCGACAAGACCAAGACTGTCCCCCGCCAGCCGAAGAAGGCTGCCGTAGCGAAGTCATGAAGCCACCAGCCGGTTACCTGTTCTCTGGTGTCTCAGCCAGGACACCGGGGCCAAAACAGACAGATCACATGAATCGAGGAGTCACATGGAGCGTCGTTCCATGCTCAAGGGCGGAGCCGCCGCATTCGGCGCGCTCGCCATTACCGCCGTCACGAGCGGCGGCAGCCTGACGGAAGCCGCCCAGGCGTATCCGGGCGCGGTAACGGCCACGGGGTCGGTGCTGGCCAGGACAGAGCCGAGGATGAACGCGGTCGCGGCGGTGAGCGGGGTGATCGCTCGGGCGACGTACCCGACGGCGATGGCCGAGGCGATGACTAGGCCGAAGACCAGGCCGGTCACAGGCCGCCACACGGTGCGCAGATCACGGACAGAGATGTCCTCGGCCGCGGCGAAGAGCAGTGGCGGCAGCACCAGCACGTTGATCACGTGAGGCGGCAGGCGAACCTGGGGAACCCAGGGCATCAGCCCGACGACCAGACCGGCAATCACGAGGAGCGACGGGGCGGGCAAGCTCCAGCGCCGGGCACCGGTCGCCACGGCTGTGGCCAAGACCACGAGCAGCAGGATGACGGTCAGGCCGGTCATGGAGCGTCCCCGGTGCGCTACAGTTTGTTACCCACCCTCTGACCAGGTGCTTTATCAACGTAACCGACCTCGGGCAATGATGCAGCCGACATGAAGCCGCGACCGTCCAGGGTGCGGCAGTTGTTGCGGCGGCGTACCTGCCCATGGTGCAGGCCCTCACCATGTTCCGGGGACAGGGGCGGTCCTGCAGATGCCGCGCCCGTCCGGCCTCGTCGCCGGTGCGGTGGCCGAAGACCGCATCGATCAAGGCCCGGGTGCCGCATTCCACGAGCGCCGACAGGTGCCCTTGGGGATAGCCGGCGGGGCCGTGTCCGGAGCGAGGCCGTGTGGAGACGGCCACGTTGTCGGCGGTGTCGGCCGCCTCCACGGTGGTGGCATCCCAGGCCACCAGCCGCGGCCCCTGCCAGAACGCGCCGGCTGTCGCCGCAGTGGCCACTGGGCCGCGCAGCCGTGCAAACAGGGAGGCCAACGGCTCCACCCCCACCCGGCGGCGGGCCGCTCGTAACGCAGCAGCCGACGGTTCAACGGCCCGAAAGCGCATGCCCGCGGTCATCGTGCCCATACCCCGGCATAGCCACAGCCTGGGAAGATCGTCATGGCCAGCACGAAGTACATCACCACCCGCGAGGGCAGCTTCCGCACCCGCCGTTGAACCCGCCGCGTCGCCACGAGGACCTCATCCACCAACTGCGGCGTGATGATCTGCGTCAACTCTCCAAGGTGCCCGGCAGCAAAGGCACTTCGGCCGATGGCGGGCATGCCGGACTGAACACGCAACGGGGCTCCTACAGGAACGGTGTCTTGGTCGACTTCCGTCCTACGCGGAGCCCCGTTCGCCTACCCCGACTTCGCCGAACCGCTTCACACCACGCTCACCGGCCTAACTTCCCGGGCTTGACATAAAGACCCGGGCGAGTGACCCGTCACATGGGATCTTCTGGACTCCTACGGCCAGGGGCTGGGTGCGGGTGGGGGCACCACCGCAGGTCGGTCGTCGCAGGTGATGGTGTTGGGCAGTTCCCACGGCGCGAGCCAGGACCCGTTGCCGCCGCGGTCGGAGACGGAGAACTCCGAACCGGCGGGGGTGAAGTGGAAGGACCCGCAGTTGTTGACGCTGACCGCGCCGACGTTGCGGGCCTGCACGTCCTCGTAACTCGCCGACCCCGAGGCGCGGGCGCTGACCACGGACGTGCCCGTACCGTCGACTTTGATGTCCTTGAAGTGCACGTTGGTGATCGAGTACTTGTCCTTGACCGGCCAGTCGGCGACGAACATCACCGCGTTGTAGGTGTTGTCGAGGAAGGAGTCGCCCACCACCTCGATGTCCGCGCCGATGTCCTTCTCCAGCGCGTAGAACCAGATCGCCCCGAGCCCGATGTTCCAGTTGAGCTCGTAGGTACCGGCGCGCACCGTGGTGTTGTCGGTGATCCATAGGTGGCCGGTGAAGGCTTCGGCGCCGAAACGGGAGCCGATCTGGATACCGCTGCCCTCCCGGATGGGGTCCGCGACGAGGTTGCCGGAGACGGTGTTGTCCGTTCCTCCGTACAGCGCGATGCCGTTGGCCAGCACCGGGGTCTGCACAGTGTTGTGGTCGAAGACGTCGCCCGCGTCCTCCGTCTTCTCCGACCACATGGCCAGCCCGTCGTCGCCGGTGTTCCGGATGAAGTTGTTGGAGACGAGGGAGTCGGTCACTCCGGAGTGGAAGTTGATGCCGTCGGCGATCTGGTCAGCGATCTGGTTGCCGGTGATCCGCAGGTTGCTCATGGGCCCGTCGAACCACATGCCCACCTTGGTGTGGTGGATGTACAGCCCCTCGATGGTCGAGTCGCTCAGCGCCCCGCCGATACCGTTCACCTGATCGGTGTCGATCCGGTCGCGCACGTCGCCCTCGATGGCGAAGCCCGACAGGTGCACGCGGTGGCTACCGCCCGCCGAAGCGTCCTTGCCGTAGAAGCCGACGCCGGTGTGGACCGAGCCGTCCGGGGCCGGTGCCGCGAGGGTGACCTGGTGGCCCTTGATGATCGTGTACCAGCTGCCGGCGCCCTCGATCGTGATGTCGTCGACGATGATGTGTCGGCTGACCTGGTACGTCCCCGGAGGGATGTAGACCTTCCGGTGTGCTCGTCTGGCGAAGGCGATGGCCTTGTCGACAGCGTCGGCGGAGTCGCGCCGTCCGCTGGGGTCCGCCCCGAAGGCCAGCACGTTGGCCGCGGACGGGTCCGCCTTCGGCGGAGCGACGAGTTTGGAGTCCATCAGGTCGATCACGGTGGTCGCGGCCTCGCTGCGCTGCGGCACGCGCAGCCGGATGTGTGCACCTGCCGGATAGGTACGGCCAAGGAGCAGTCGCTGCTCGTCGTAGAAGTGGTTCGGCCGGAACGGCTTGGGAATTACCGGGGCCGGGGTGGTGGCGTTGGGGACGCAGCCGCACTCGGTGATCCACCAGTCGGAGTGCAGCACGTCGGCGGTGGGGTCGTTGGTGAAGGGATACAGGTTGTACAGCCAGGCGTACTGCGAGGTCAGCGTCATGGTGCTGCGGTGGCGCCCGTTCACGCTGACGTCGAGCGGGGCGGTGATCCCGCCGCCGGTCGGGGCGTCCGGGATGCTGTAGCGCACGGTGATGGCGTTGGCGGCACGCGGCAGCGTGAACTCGACGTACTGGCCGGGCGCGAGACTGATCGCACTGCGGCCTGAAGCCTCGGCGGCGAGCGTGTACGCGGTGCGACCCGGCCCGATGATGGTGCCGTCGGTCGGGGCGTGCTCCGCCTCCTGTTCCAGGAAGCCGAGGTCGGCTCCCCGACCGGCGAGCAGGGCGGGGGCGAGCCCGGCACGGGTCACCGGCGCGGCCTGGGTCTCGTGGGCGGCACCGGCCGCCGCGGCATCGCCGGCCGGCACGGCGGTGAGGCTGACCGTCGCTGTCACGGCCGCCAGGGCTGCGGCGGCTCTTCGCCGCGCGGCGGCAGGTCTGCTTGTGCGGTTCACTGCGCCTCGATTCTGTGGTGGAAGGCGATGGATCCTCGCGGGAGCTGTGGGAAGGGGCGGGCCGCGCCGCTCACCTTCATGAGCGGCGCGGCCCGAGTGCGGTCGGTGCCGCGTCCGGGTCAGGGCAGGCGCAGCCAGACGGCGGTATCGGTGGGCAGCTGCCCGTCCGTCAGCGGTGCGCTGCTCAGCAGGACCTGCCGGTGCGGTGGCAGCGGTGCCGGCTCCGGGCCCAGGTTGACGACGCAGCCGAAGCCGGCGTCGCGGGTGAAGGAGAGAACCTGGGGGCCGCTGGGATGCCAGGTCATCTGCCCGTCGCCGAGTGCGGTCTCGCTGCGGCGCAGGCGCAGCGCCGTGCGGTACAGGCTCAGCATGCTGTCCCGGTCCGCCGCCTGCCGCTCCGCCGTCACCGCCGACCACTGGCGAGGCTGGGGCAGCCAGGGCCGAGTGCCCTCAGGGCCGAAGCCGAACGGCGGGGCGTCGCCGCTCCACGGCAGCGGCACCCGGCAGCCGTCCCGGCCGGGGTCGGCTCCTCCGGTGCGGTGGAACATCGGGTCTTCGATGACCGAGTGCGGCAGGTCCTCGACCTCAGGCAGGCCGAGCTCCTCGCCCTGGTAGAGGTAGACGGAGCCGGGCAGGGCCAGGCTCAGCAGCGCTGCCGCCCGGGCGCGTCGGGTGCCCAGTGCGAGGTCGGTGGGGGTGCCGTGGGCCTTGGCCGCGAAGTCGAAGCCGGTGTCGGCACGGCCGTAGCGGGTGACGGTCCGGGTCACGTCGTGGTTGGCCAGCACCCAGGTGGCGGGTGCGCCGACGGGCGAGTGCACGGCCAGCGTGGTCGTGATCGCCTCGCGCAGCCGCGCGGCGTCCCAAGGGCAAGTGAGGAAGCCGAAGTTGAAGGCTGTGTGGAGTTCGTCGGGGCGCAGGTAGCGGGCGAAGCGCTCGGGGTCGGGCAGCCAGACCTCGCCGATGAGGGCGCGTGGCGGGGTGTAGGACTCGGCGACCTTGCGCCAGTCCCGGTACACGTCGTGGATCTCGTCGCGGTCCAGGTAGGGGTGCGGATCCGCGCCGTCCACCAGGTCGGGAAGCGCCGGGTCCTTGATGACCTCGGCTGCGGAGTCGATACGGACTCCGGCCGCGCCGCGGTCGAACCAGAAACGCAGCACCTCCTCGTGCTCCCGGCGTACCTCAGGGTGCTGCCAGTTCAGGTCGGGCTGGGCGGAGGCGAATCGGTGCAGGTACCACTGGCCGTCCGGGACGCGGGTCCAGGCGCTGCCACCGAACTGCGACATCCAGTTGTTGGGAGGAAGTTCGCCCCGCTCGCCTTGGCCCTCACGGAACCAGAACCGGGCGCGCTCCGGTGAGCCGGGGCCTGCGGCGAGCGCGTCCTGGAACCAGCGGTGCAGGTCGGAGACGTGGTTGGGGACGATGTCGACGATGGTGCGGATACCCGACGCCAGCGCCTCGGCGATCAGCTTCTCGGCCTCCCCCAGGGTGCCGAAGGCCGGGTGGATGGCCCGGTAGTCGGCCACGTCGTAGCCGCCGTCGGCCATCGGTGAGGGGTACCAGGGGGTGAACCACAGCGCGTCGACACCGAGTTCGGCGAGGTACGGCAACCGGGACCGGACGCCCGCCAGGTCGCCCACCCCGTCGCCGTCCGCGTCGGCGAAGCTTCGCACGTAGATCTGGTAGATCGCGGCGCCACGCCACCACTCGTGGGGTTGGTGCACGGTAGAAGTCTCCTCGGGAGATGGTGTCAGCCCTTGAGGCTGCCGGCGGTGAGCCCGGACATGATGTTGCGTTGGAAGATCAGGAAGAAGATCACCGTCGGCACGGCGGAGATGGCCGAGGCGGCGATCAGGACGTTCTCCGGCACGCCCAGGGAGAGCGAGTAGATGCCGGCGTTGAGCGTCTGCCTGGCCGGGTCGGGCTCGGCCAGCAGCGGCCAGAGGAAGTCCTTCCACACGTTGACCAGGGCGAAGATGGACACCACGCCGATGATCGGCCGGGACATGGGCAACACGATGGAGAGCAGTGTGCGCAGCGGTCCGGCGCCGTCGATGGCGGCGGAATCGAGCAGTTCCTGGGGCACCGAGTCGAAGAAGCGCTTCAGCAGGTAGATGTTGAAGGCGTTGGCCACCGACGGGAGCCAGATCGCCCAGGGGGAGTTGAGCAGATTCTGGTGGATCAGCGGCAGGTCCAGCACGGTCAGGTACTGCGGGACGACCAGCACCATGGCCGGGATCATCAGGGTGGCCAGCATCAGGCCGAGGATCGCGTTGCCCAGGGCCGGCCGTAGTTTGGACAGCGAGTAGGCCGCGGCGACGTCCAGGACGAGCTGGAAGGCGAGCGCCCCGAAGGCGTACCAGAGCGTATTGAACAGCAGGTGGGCGATATTGAGGCGAGTCCACGCGTCGCTGTAGTTGGCGGCCTCGATGTGGTGCGGGTAGAAGGTGGGCGGGGTCTGGATGGACTCGGTGGTGTCCTTGAGCCCGCCCGTCACCAGCAGGTAGAGGGGGCCCAGGAAGACAAGGGTGAAGGCGACGACGATCAGGATCAGCGTCACCCGGTAGAGCGTGCGGTTGAGTTGGGCCGGATTGACCAGGGTGCGGGTGTCGCTCATGGCTCGAGCCTCCGGTTGAGTCGCACGTAGATCACCGAGAACCCGGCGAGCACCAGCAGCAGGAGCAGCCCGAGGGCGCAGGCGGCGCCGTAGTTGGAGAAGTTGAAGGCGTACTGGTAGATCAGGTAGACGACGGTGGTGGTCGAACCCTCCACCCCTTGGCCGCCGTTGGTGAGGATGAAGGGCTCGACGAAGACCTGCATGGTGGCGACGATCTGAAGCATCAGCATCAGCGAGAGGATGAGCCGGGTCTGCGGGATCGTCACGTGCCAGACGCGCCTTAGCAGTCCGGCTCCGTCCAGTTCTGCGGCCTCGTAGAGCTCACCGGGTATGTTCTGCAGCGCAGCCAGGTAGATCAGCGTGGCGCTGCCCATGTTCATCCAGGTGGAGGCGATGACGACGGCGAGCATCGCCATGTCCGGGGACTGCAGCCAACCGGAGGTGGGCAGGTGCAGCAGCTGCAGTGACCGGTTGATCAGCCCGTACTCGGGGTTGTACAGGTACTTGAACAGCAGCAGTGAGGACACCGGCGGGAGCATCACCGGGAGGTACACCAGGATCCTCAGGTAGCCGCGCGCGTGCCGCAGTTCGTTCATCACCACGGCCATGACGAACGGCAGCGCGAAGCCGAGCAGCAGGGCCAGTCCGGTGAACTGGGCTGTGTTGCGCCAGGCCGGCCAGAAACTCGGGTCGTGCACGATCTGGTCGAGGTTGTGCAGGCCGACCCAGGTGGTTCTGCCCGCCTTCGCCTTCTGGAAGCTCATGATCACTTCGCGGACCATGGGATACCACTGGAAGCAGGCGAAGCAGAGCACCGCGCCGATCAGGAAGCCGTGTGCGGTGAGGTTGCGCTGTACGGACCTGCGCAGTGCCCCGGCCCGGCCGGCCGCCCTGACGGGCGGCGCGTCGGTTCCGGAGGATGCGGTCGCGACCGCCATCGTCGATCTCCTTGGAAGGCTGCTCGTCCCGGGGCCTGGCGGCCCTTGCGATTACTGGGCGTTGGCGAGGACCTGGTTGACCTGCTGCTCAGCGGTGTTCAGCAGCTTCTGCAGGTCGGCGTTGGGGTTCGTCAGCGTGGACGCCATCGTGGTGTCGAGGATCTTGTAGATGGCCTGGGCGTTGCCGGGCTCGGTGACGCCGGGCACGTTGGCCTTCACGAAGGGCTCGAAGGCCTTCACCGACATGGTGGCGTTGGCGGCCTTGAGCTGGGTGTCCTTGGCGGCGGTGGTGCCCTGGAACAGCTGCGGCTGGGGCAGTCCGACCGCCTGGCCGGAGGACTTGGCGCGGGGGTAGTTGTACTGCTGGCCCTGACCCTCCGTCAGCCACAGGTAGCTGAGCAGCTGGATCCCGGCCTTGATCTGCTCGGGGGTGTCCTTGACGTTGAACATGTAGTCGTCGCCGCCGGTGAGGGTGCCGGCGCCGGGTCCGCTCTGGCCGGGGATCGGGCCCATGCCGAAGTCCTCGTAGTGGGCGCCAAGGCTCTGCACCATGTAGGTGATGTCGTCAGGGGCGGCGATGTACATCCCCAACTTGCCCGCGGCCATCTGCTTCTGGAGGTCGCCCCACTTGTAGAGCTGGGTGCTGCCCATGACGTTGTCGTCGAAGCGGAGCTTGTGCAGGTTCTGCAGTACGGCCAGTCCCTGGGGGTTGTTGAAGGCCGCCTTGGTGCCGTCGTCGCTCACCATCCGGCCGCCCTGGGCGTAGATCTCGGCGGTGAAGTGCCAGCCGCCGTTGTTTCCCGCGCTGTAGTCGCCGTAGCCCGCGATGCCCTTGCCCAGGGCGGCGATCTTCTTGGCGTCGGCCGCGACCTCGGCCCAGGTCTGCGGCGGTTGGTCGGGGTTGAGTCCGGCCTGCTGGAAGAGCTTCCGGTTGATGATCACGCCCATGGTGTAGTTGGTGCGCGGAATTCCGTAGATCCTCCCGTCGGCCTTCTGCGTGTCCCACACCGAGGACATGATGTCGTCCTTGACCGGCAGGTTCTCGGAGGTGACGTACTTCGTGATGTCGGCCGCCTGGCCAGCGTCCAGGACCTGCTGCTTGTCTGTGAAGTAGGTGTAGAAGACGTTGGGCTGGGTGCCGCCCTTGAGCGCGGCAGTGAACAGTTCAGGGGTCTCGCACGGGAACGTGTCGATGCTCTTCACCGTGATGTTCGGGTGCAGCTTCTCGAAGGCCGCGATGTCGTCGGCCCACTGCTTGCGCTGCGCCTGGCGGCTTTTCGGCGGGGCGCAGTCGATGGAGATCGTGACCTTGCCGTTGGCCGGCTTGTCACCGCCCGTGGAGGAGCTGGAACAGGCGGCAGCGGACAGGGTGAGAGCGCCGGCGATCAGCAGCGCTGCGGATCTGCGCATGGGTAGAAGACCCCTTCATGGGCGGAGTGCACGGGATGTGACGCGCCTCACTTAAGCATCGACCCGTCTGTACCGCAATATCTCGACGGTACTTTGCAAGAAATCAACGTAGAACCGTGATGTGGCGAGCCACGAACAACGCAAGGGCCGCACCCCACAGGGGGTACGGCCCTTGCCGGCGCTGCGAGTTGGCGCTCCGTCAGCGACTGGGCTCCATCCGTGCCAGACCGGTCGATCCGCGCACCACGAGCTCCGGCTCGAAGAGCAGTTCGTCGTGGGTCACCTTGGCGCCGGCCAGCTCTCCCACGAGCAGCTCCACGGCGGCGCGGCCCATCGCCTCGATGGGCTGGCGGATGGTGGTCAGTGGCGGATCGGTGCAGGTCATGAAGGACGAATCGTCGTAGCCGATGATCGACACATCCCGGGGCACATCAAGCTGGCGCCGGCGAGCAGCGCGCACCGCCCCCAGGGCCAGCGGGTCCGAGGCGCAGATGATGCCGGTGACACCGCGCTGCAGCAGGCGCGCAGCCGCGGCCTGGCCACCCTCCAGGGAGAACAGCGCGTGTGCGACGTCCGCCTCCTCGAGCTCCAGCCCAGCCCTCCCCAGTACCGTGCGAGCCGCCGCCAGCTTGCGCCGCGACGGCATGTGATCGGGCGGGCCGAGCACCAGGCCGACCCGCCGGTGACCCAGCGACAGCAAGTGCCCGACGCCCTGTTCCACCGCGACCGCGTCGTCGCAACTGACCTGCGGGAAGTCCAGGTCGGATATGGCGGCGTTCATCAGCACCGTCGGCAGACCGCGGCGGGACAGCCGCTCGTAGTGCTCGTGCGGGGACTCGGCCTGGGCGTACAGGCCACCGAAGAAGATCACGCCCGAGACCTGCTGCTGGAGCAGCAGTTCCACATAGTCGGCTTCGGAGACACCGCCCGCCGTCTGCGTGCACAGCACCGGCGTGAAGCCCTGCTGCGCCAGTGCACCGCTGACCACCTCGGCGAAGGCGGGGAAGATGGGGTTCTGCAGCTCCGGCAGGACCAGCCCGACCAGCCTTGAGCGCTCGCCCCGCAGCTGGGTCGGGCGCTCGTAGCCGAGCACGTCCAGGGCGGTCAGCACGGACTCGCGGGTCTGCTCGGAGACACCGGGCTTGCCGTTGAGCACCCGGCTGACCGTCGCCTCGCTGACCCCGACTTTCCTGGCCACCTCGGCAAGTCGTCGTGTCATGGCTCAACCCTAGGGCATGATCCGCAATCCACTTTCGGTATGGCGCAAAAATTCGCCATTCTTTGCAGCAAGAACGTCGGGACAGCCACAGCAAGAAGGTTCGACCCGTGGACGACCCGACACCGGGGGCAGTCGTGCCCGCCCAGGGACACAGGCCTTACCTGTACACCGACGCGACCACGATGCTCGAGTTCGTGAATTTACAAGAAAAAGTAAGTTTGAAACAAACCCTGGTCGGAATATTGCTCGCCTCTGTCCGGGGCAATACGGTGCTGCACGCGCCGCCGTCTGTGATCGGATCGTCCCTCTCCACCCGTTCCCACCTGCTCCACCTTGCTCGGCCACGAAGGGCCGGCGAAGCGCTGCGTCGTGCCCAAGGGCACCTGACCTCGGGCACCCCACCCGACGGCGGCACGCCTCACGACGACTTCGGTCCCAAGGAGCAACCCTTGTTACAGTCCCTGCGCACACTCAGACGCGCGGTCGCCCTGGCCGGCAGTGGCGCACTGCTGGTCGCCACGGGCGTCCTCCTCACGGCGCCCTCGGCATGGGCCGCCGCCACCGGTGGCAGCGGTGCCGCCCTGCCCTATGTCGAGGTCCAGGCGGAGAACGCCGCCACCAACGGCAGCGCCATCGGCCCCAGCTACACCCAGGGCCAGCTGGCCGGCGAATCCTCCTACCGCAAGGCCGTGACGCTGCAGGGGGCGGGCAAGCACGTCACCTTCACCACCCCGGTGGCCACGAACTCGATCAACTTCCGGTACAGCATCCCGGACAGCTCGAACGGGTCGGTCTACAACGCGCCGCTGTCCCTGTACATCAACGGCACCAAGCAGAGCAACTTCACCCTGACCAACGCATACAGCTGGTTCTACGGCAGCTACCCCTTCACGAACAGCCCGGGCAGCAACCCGCACCACTTCTTCGACGAGGCCCACCGCCTCTTCACGCAGACCTATCCGGCCGGGACCACCTTCACGCTGCAGGTGGACCCCGAGGACACCGCGTCGTCCTACACCATCGACTTCGCCGACTTCGAGCAGGTCGGTGCCCCGCTGACGCAGCCGGCCGGGTCGGTGTCGGTGGTCAGCAAGGGCGCGGACGCGACCGGGGTCAACGACTCGACCAGCGCCTTCAACTCGGCGATCAGCGCCGCAGGCGCCGGTGGCACCGTGTGGATCCCGCCGGGCACGTACAAGATCCCGGGCCACATCGCGGTGAACAACGTGACGATCGCCGGCGCCGGCATGTGGTACTCGACGGTCACCGGGTCGGCGCCGGGTTTCTACGGCAACTCCGCGCCGTCGCCGAGCACCGGCGTGCACCTGGCGAACTTCGCGATCTCCGGTGACGTCCAGGACCGCAACGACGGCGCGCAGGTGAACGGCATCGGCGGCGCGATGAGCAACTCCACCGTGTCCAACGTGTGGATCGAGCACGAGAAGGTCGGTGCCTGGATGGACGGGCCGATGGACGGCCTGACCTTCAGCGGCATGCGGATCCGCGACACCACCGCCGACGGCATCAACTTCCACGGCGGTGTGACCAACTCCAAGGTCACGGGCAGCGACATCCGCAACACGGGCGACGACGGCATCGCGACCTGGGCGGACGCCGGCATCGGCGCGGACGCCAACGACACCATCTCCAACAACACGGTGCAGCTGCAGATGCTCGCCAACGGCATCGCGATCTACGGCGGGCACGACAACACCGTGAGCGGCAACCTGGTGCAGGACACCGGCATCACCCAGGGTGGCGGCATCCACGTCGGACAGCGCTTCAGCTCCACCCCGGTCGGCACCACGACCATCTCCAACAACACGCTGATCCGCAACGGAAGCCTCGACCCCAACTGGCAGTTCGGGGTCGGCTCTCTGTGGTTCGACGGCAGCCAGGGGACCATCAACGGCCCGATCAACGTGACCAACGCGCTGATCCAGCAGAGCCCCTATGAGGCGATCCAATGGGTCGAGGGCACCGTCAGCGGTGTCAACCTGAACAACGTGACCATTGCCGGGACCGGCACCTTCGCCCTTCAGGAACAGACTGGCGGCTCGGCGAGCTTCACCAACGTCACCGCGACCGGCGTCAACGGGCCCGCACCCGTCTACAGCTGCGAGGGCGGCAACTTCACGGTGACCGACGGCGGCGGCAACTCGGGCATCAGCGGCACCGCGTACTGCAGCGGGTGGCCCACCCCGGTCTACCCGCCCTACCCTGCCAGCGCGGTCACCGCCTCCCCGAGCGCGCTGAGCTTCGGCTCGCAGGCCGCCGGTACGACCAGCGCGGCGCAGACCGTGACGGTCTCCAACCCGACCGGTTCGTCCGCCTCCGTCTCCTCCATCTCCACCGGCGGCGACTTCGCCCAGACCAACAACTGCGGCAGCTCGATCGCTGCGAACGGCTCGTGCACCGTAAGCGTCACCTTCACGCCGACGACGACCGGCACCCGCACCGGAACACTGACCGTCAACGCGGGCGGCACCACGAACACCGTCAGCCTCTCCGGCACCGGCACCGCCGCCGGTCCTGTGCTGAGCGCCAGCCCGGCTGAGCTGTCCTTCCCCGGCACGGTGGTCGGCTCCTCCGCCACCACGAAGACCGCGACGGTGACCAACACCGGCACCACCACCGCGACCGTATCCAGCGTCGCGGCGACGGGCGACTTCAGCCAGACCAACAACTGCTCCACCATCGCCGTCGGTGCGTCCTGCACGGTGAGCGTCACCTTCAAGCCCACCGCCCCCGGATCCCGCACGGGCACCCTCACCGTGTCCAGCAACGCGAACAACAACCCGCTCACAGTGGCCCTCGCCGGCAGCGGCATCGACAACAGCACCAATGTGGCGGCCGGCCAGCCGGCGTCGGCGAGTTCGAGCAACAGCCCGTACGTCGCCTCGAACCTCACCGACTCCGACCCGTCCAGCTACTGGGAGGGCACCAACGGCTCGTTCCCGCAGTGGGCCCAAGTCGACCTCGGCCAGAGCCAAAGCATCGGCAAGGTCGTCCTCAAGCTGCCACCGTCGACGGCGTGGGGGACACGCACGCAGACCCTGTCACTCCTGGGATCCACGGACGGCGCCACGTTCTCGACCATTGTGGGGGCGGCCGGATACACCTTCGATCCCAACACCAACAACAACTCGGTGACCATCACCTTCGACGCCACCACGGCGCGCTATGTGCGGGCGAACATCACCGCGAACACCGGGTGGAACGCAGCCCAGTTGTCAGACTTCGAGGTGTTCCCCAGCGGCAGCGGCTCCGGCACCGTCAGCACCAACCTCGCGGTCGGCAAGGCCACCAGCGAGTCCAGCCACACCCAAACCTACGCGTCGTCGAACGTGACCGACGGCAACCAGAACACTTACTGGGAGAGCGCCAACAACGCCCTGCCGCAGTGGGTGCAGGTGGACCTCGGCTCCCAGCAGAGCGCCAGCCGGGTGGACCTCCAGTTGCCCGCCGGCTGGGGCTCCCGCGACCAGACGCTGTCGCTGCAGGGCAGCACCGACGGCACCACCTTCTCCACCGTCCGGTCCTCGGCCACCTACACCTTCGACCCCGCCACCAGCAACACGGTCACCATCACTTTCCCCGCGACCACCCAGCGGTACTTCCGGGTGAACATCACGGCGAACACCGGTTGGCCGGCGGGACAGGTCTCGGAGCTGCAGGTCTGGAACACCTGATCTGACTCGAACCCGCAGTGCCGCCGAGCCCCCCGTGAGCTCGGCGGCACCGTCATGCCATCACTCGCCCGTCGGCCGGACCGCGGCTCTGTGATCGCCAAAAGGGCGTGTGCCCACGCTGCCATCATGGCTGACCGAACCGCGCGTACCGACAACCTCCGTCACACTATGCGACCTGCACATACTCGTGGATGAGGCCGCCGAGGCGGTCACGCCGGAGGATGCGCGACGGGCCGTCGATCAAGGGCGGTTCGGGCGCGCCGACACCGTCGGGGCATCGCTGTCCGACGGATCGATGAGGCCGATGTTCGATGTGGCGGCCGGCGTACTCCTCGACGAGCCGCAGATGCCGCTCTCCGGTGATCAGGACCCGATCAGTGGCCTCACGGCGGCACGAGCCGACCCAGCGCCCAGCGATCGCGTCCATCCGGGGCACGCCCGGCAGGATGGGCACCACGCGGGCACCGACGGCGGTGAAGACCGCCTCGAAGCCCTCGGTGAAGTATCCGGCGTTGTCCCGGATCAGGTACCGGATGCCGGCGGTGCGTGTGTCGTCCCAGCTCATAAGGAGGTTTCTGGCGCACTGCATGGCCCACGCGGCCGCAACGTGCCGGGTGACGCCGACGATGTGCACCCGCCGGGAGCCGTACTCGATGAAGATCAGGACGAACAAGCGCCTCAGGAAAACCGTGTCCACGTGGAAGACATCGACGGCGAAGATCCCCGTGGAAACTTCGCCCAGGAGCGGCTGGCCCGCTGGGACGCGGAATCGATGCCTGCCCGCTTCACGATCTCCCAGACCGTGGAGGCGGCGACCTTCCAGCCCAGGCTGAGCAGTTCGCCGTGGAATGCGGCGATACCCCCATCTATCGCGGCAGCGGCCAGGGCAGCCGCGGCGAACAGGGCCACGCTGCGGATGTCGGTCCAGCCCCCCCTGGCCCCTGGACGGTGGCGAACACCAGCAGGCTCACAACCAGCAGCAGTGCGAGGCGGAAGCCGCGTCCGGCACGGCGGCACCCTTGGATTGGCGCACCTCGAGCAGCAGAAGCGTCCCAGCGACGAGGGGGGCGATGCCGACGGGAACGTTGATGAGGAAGATCCACCGCCAGTCGAGGGTGACGAGCAGCCCGCCGACGGGTGGGCCCGAAGCGCCGGGCCACACGCGAACGCATCGTCAGGGTGGCTGCCGAGCTGATCTACGAACACGGCGCGCAGAACACCAACAACGAGCAGATCCGCACGGCCGCCGGCGTGAGCGGCTCACAGCTGACGCGTCACTTCCCCACCAAGGAGTCCCTGGTGCACGCGGTGCTCGCCTGGCAGGCCGACAGCATCGTCGCCCGCCACCAGAGACCGGAGCTGGGAGAGCTGGACAGCTTCGCCGCCCTGCGCCGGTGGGCCGACTCCTACATCGCCTCGCAGGACATGCTGCACGGCGGTTGCACGTTCGGCTCCCTGGCCGCCGAGATCGTCAAGACCGAGCCCTCCCACCGGGACGCGGTAGCCGACGGCTTCGAGCGTTGGCAGGAGCTGTTCAAGCACGGCCTGAGCAAGATGCGCAAACGCGGCAAACTTCGGCCGGAGGCCGACCCAGCCGCGCCTAGCCCACCTGCTCGCAGCAGCGTTCCAGGGCGGAGCACTGCTGGACCAGGCGGCCGGCGAGCGGAAGAAGAACGCCTACTGAGGACGGCGGCGCCCCCACGGTCTGCGAAACGGTGGGGGCGCCGGGTCGAGTCGCGTGACCGCCTATCAGGTCAGCCGCGGGGTACGACCATCGCCTGGACGTCGGACAGGTCGCGCCAGTCGTTGGACGCGACCGTGGCGTGCCCCTTGGCCAGTTTGTTGATGCGGGCCTGGGCGTCCGCGTCCGAGGGGTTGGTGTCGTCCAGTGCGGGCGGCACGTTCTGCGCGTCTGTCATGATCAGCAGGTAGTGGTGAGTGTCGTACCAGCTCGTGTCAATCGACCCGTTGAGGTACGCGGACGCGTCGCCGTCGAACGCCACAAACCAGGGGCGCAGCGAGGTGTCGGAGTAGCGAGCGCGCGGGTCGCCGGCCTGAGCGTTGTGGACCGACGGGAAGATGTTCGCTTGCGCGGTCTTGCCCTGAGTGTGCAGGTCACGCAGGTAGCCTGCGTACTCCTGGTCCGTCCACAGGGTGTCGGTCGGGTTGTTCTCCTCAACGGTGCCCGGGATGATCTCGAAGATCACCTTGCCGGCTAGCGCCTGCCGGGTCGGCCAGTTGTTGGCGTTGGCCGCGTCGTCCAGGGTGGCGTACTGGCCGCCACCGGACTTGTTGAGCAGGTCATTCGGCTTGAAGACCAGGTTGCCGAGGTGAGCGCTGATCGACTGGTCGAGCTTGGCAGGGCTCATCCCGAGGCTGGCCTGGAAGCCTGCCTTCATCTCCAGCTTGATGATCAGCGGGGCATGTCCCGGGTGCGCCCCGAGCCAGACCCGTACGTCGTCCAGGCAGCTCTCCAGGTCCTTGTTGGCACCGCCGGTGTAAAGATCGACGGCGGTGGACGCGTTAACGCAGTTGTTGCCGTTGCTCGTCAGGCTGTCGTGGCTGACCTTCCACTCCCGGGTGAAGAAGTCGTCCCAGACGTCCAGCTCGATCATTGATGTGCCCGTGTCCAACGCCTGCGCCAGATAGGTGAACGCGGCAGGGTCGTAGGTATTGTGCAGGCCGGACGTAGTGGCGCCCGAGAACGGAAGCGATTCCGGTCCGGTGGTGTCGGCGGCTGCCGTGCCGCCTCCGGCGCCGGCGACGGTGAATGCCAGGCACGCGGTGAGCGCCCCCATCAACGTCGTTCGCAGTCCAACGGAAACCCGGCGGTTCAACTGACCGATCACGTGTCCTCCTGTGGGTGGCTTCCCGGCAGGACTTTGCCCCCCCACGCATGAATCGGCGGAGACATGACACGTAACTCGATCCGGATTCCTACTGTCAGCTCCCCCGCTTCAGCGGCATCCAAATTCGATCAGCGGGCCAAACGCCACTCGTCCCGTGCGTGACAGGGCAAGTGGGCAGTGAGCGAGGTCAGTTGCAGCGCCGCCTGGCGCTACGGTCGCGATGGCGGCGCACGAAGGATACTTGGCGGCTCGTCAGGACGGCACGGACCACGTCAGCCACAAGGAGCAGGGCAGATTGTTGATGCGGTGGCCGGCGCGGTGGTTCCCCCCGACCAGAGAGCGGTTGAGGGGAACCACCGCCGCGTTGTATCAGTGGGCCTGGCGGGGCAGAACCTGGATGGTGCCACCGACCGGCCGCTCGCCTGTCGCGTCCGAGGGGTTGTTCACAAGGACACCGTTGACGGCCATGGCGGTTGAGCCGCCGCCGTCGAGGTTCAGGGCGTCCACGGTGCCCAGCGAGCGCATGAAGGCGGCGGCCTCCTGAAGGGTGAAGCCTTCGCTGCCGCCGGTACGGCGGCCGTCCACCGTGGCCAGGATGAGGCGGCCCTTGGCGTCGACCCCGGCCATGGTGCGCGGCTGGCGGACATTCGCCCAGGCGTAACCGAAGGACAGGTCCTTCGGGTCGACGACGCCCTCGGTCGCCGCGTCGATGCTGGCACGGCCGTGCCTGACCAGGGTGGGGGCGGCGCTGACGATGCTGTCGTCGCCATCGAGCTTCACGCGCTTGCCCGCAGTGTCGCGGATGACCTCCTGAACGTCGATCCGCTGCCCGGTACGAGCGTGAGCGGCCAACCAGTCGGCGGCCGAGCCGATGCCCTGGAGCACCGTGCAGTTCGCGGCAACAAAGCCGCCTCGGTTGCCCGCCGACACCACGCGGCCGGCGGCGTCCAACACAACCTGCCTGCCGGGGCCCGTGGGCAGCGGCGCGCCGAACTCGCCCGTGAACAGCACCAGATCATCGGCCGTGTGGCAGGTGACGTCCTGCCAGGGCAGCTCGCTCGGAGTCACTCCCGGACGACCGCAGTCCCGGACGAGTCCGGGCACCCGGTTGATCCCCTGGGCACGGTAGCTGTCGGGGCCCGCGTGCGCCGTGACGGTCGTCGTCAGGTTCGCCACGCGCGCGCGCCGGCCGCCGTCGTTGATGATGAGCGCCGCCCGCGAACCGGCAGCCATCGACTCCAACTCGCCATGATCCGCGCTCAGGCCGGACTGCGTGCCCTGGATGCCGTCGGCGTCGGCAGTGACGAAGAAGCCTGCGTTGACGCCCACCAGTGAGCCCAGCTTCGCGGCGATGGTCGAAGTGGTCACACGCTGCGCGACGTTGCCGTTGTGAGTACCCTCGACGGTTCCGGTGAACGCGTGCGGATCGATGACCGCCACGTGCACGTTCTCCCGGTCGGCAGGCTGGTCGGCGTCGTAGCCCGTCCAGTCCACCGCGGCGTGGAAGCCGGCAGCGATGACCGCCTGGGCGGCGCTTTGAGCGTCCGTCTGAGAGGCGTACGAGCCGATCCTCACCCGTTGGCCCATGACGCCGTGCGGGGTGTCGGCGTAGTCGGGCCAGCGCACCGTCTCCACCCGCGGTGCGAAACCGTCGGCGCTCAACTGCCGGGCGGTGGCATCGGCCCAGGACTGCGGCCCCACCGCCGCCCAGGTCGCGGCACCGCTGAGGCGACCGATGGTCGCGGCCTGCACGGTGACCGTCCACGCCGGTTTGGCATCAGCACGGTCGATGGTGGCGCTGCGCACCTGTACGCCCGGAGCGATGGTCTGGGTCGTCCACTTGATGGCGTCCCGGGCCGGGGCAGCGGGGCCGGGAGCCGCGGCCTGTGCCGTCCCCCAGACTCCGCCCGAGGCGACGACAGCCAAGACTGCGGCGGCGCTCACCAGCAGGCGTGGTCGTGCGGGCGACCTAGTGTCGTTGTGGCCCATGGCTTCCTCTCGTTCCACGGCGAGTGGCCCAACGAGTCGAGCTCCCGGAGCCACCTCTTCGGGCTGATCACAACGGGCAGGTGAAGCGGCATCGGTGCACGGCGGTGACGGTACGGGGAACAGTCGGAAAACAGCCCCGCCGCACTCCGGTCATTGAGTCGCGCGTCGATAGGAGGAGAAGCCCCGCCCGGCCTTACGCCCGAGATGCCCTGCCTCGACCGTGCGGGACAGCAGCGGCGGCGGTGCGTACAGCCGTTCTTTGCACTCGCTGAAGAGAGACTGGGCAACGGCCAGAGCAGCACACGTCGTGTTTTCCGCTGAGGCCCAGGCCGCCTTGGCCGCCGCGGAACAGCTGGCCGCCGAACGCACCCCGACCTGTGCCCAGGTGGTCACCACCACGCCCTGGCTATTGCGCCGTTATCGCCACCAATCCGGGCTCACGTGGCCGCCGCGTCCTGAACAACCTCGGGATCGACATGGCGGACATCAAGCGCCTGCTGCACTGTTACATCAACGTCCCGCGCACCGCTCTCGGATGCCGCTCCCGCCGGGGACGCCCCGGTAAGAGGCGACCCGACCGCTGCTCCTTCTGCGGGCACCCCCGGAGCGAGACCCGCCGCCCGGTGGCCGGCCTCGACGTGTGGATCTGCGTCGACTGCTTCGCCCCGAGCGGTGAAATCCTCGCCAGCCCCACCAACGCCCGCCCCGCTCAATAGATCGCGAGAGCCCCCGCCAGCCTCTGACAGGGCTTCACGGGCAAGAAGCGGGCCGACCCAGGCGGTTGGCATCCGCGGGGAGAGCAATGCACCAACACCGGCCGACGTCCCTGCCCAGCTGGGTGGGCCGAGGTGGGCTGGGCCCGATGGAAGTCGAAGTACTGCGTTGCGTAGCGACAGACATCAGCTGGCTCAGAAGTCCAGGTCGCATGAGTAGCGCTTCAAACGGGTGGCGAATCTCGATCCCGGCGCCGCGGCCGCCACCTCGACCGCGTCGGGCGCTGTGTCCACGTCGCGCAGGAGCGGCAGGTCGCGCACCCGAAGGCCCGCCCGGGTGAGGCGGTGGCGCTGGGCGACGCCGGTGTACGCGGTGGACATCGGCATGCCGCGCAGCAGCGCAGGATCGGGCTTGGCCAGGCCGAGCGCCCAGAACCCGCCGTCCTCCGCTGGACCGAACCACGCGTCGCACTCCCGCCACGCGGCGGGCTCCAGTGCGGGGGCGAGGAGCTCCGGGGTGAGCTGCGGGGTGTCCATGCCGACCAGTAGGGCGGGGCCGTCCGCCACGGCGGCGAAGGCCGCGGCCAGCCGCTCGTCCAGGCCACCGGACGCCTGCGGGATCACCTCGATGCCGGGCGGCAGCCAGCGTCCGGGCGCGCCGTCCAGGAAGAGCACCCGGCGGCGGGCCGGGCAGCGCAGCACGGTTTCCAGGGTGTCGGCGAGCGCTGCCTCCGTCAGCGCAGCCGCCTGAGCAGGGGTGAACGGCGGGGTGAGCCGAGTCTTGACGCACCCAGGCCGTGGCTCCTTGGCGATCACCAACAGCGCGGTCGGCCCGACCTCGCTCTCGGGCCTCGGCCCGGCCGGACCGCTCACCGAAGTGCTCCCGCCGCAATCCGCGGCGGCTCGCTGAGCACCGCGCGCATGTCGCGTACCGCGTACCAGGTGCCACGCCAGGTGCCCGTGACCTTGGAACGGCCGGAGCGCGGGTAGTACGGCACGTCCACCTCGCGCACCCGCCATCCGGCGTCGGCGGCGCGGATCACCATCTGCAATGGGTAGCCCGACCTGCGGTCGGTAAGGTCCAGGTCGAGCAGGGCCTCCCGGCGGGCCACCCGCATCGGGCCGAGGTCGTGCAGGCGCAGGCCGGTGCGGCGGCGGATCAGCCGCGCCAGCTCGCGGTTGGCGAGTTGGGCGTGCATCGGCCAGGCGCCGCGGGTCGTCGGCCTGCGCCGCCCGAGTACCAGGTCCGCCTCGCCGTCCAGGATGGGCTGGGCGAGGGACGGCAGCAACCCCGGGTCGAGGGAGGCGTCGCAGTCGCAGAAGCAGACCACGGGCGCGGTGGCGGCGCGCAGCCCGGCCGCGCAGGCGGCGCCGAAGCCGCGTACCGGTTCGCCCACAACGTGCGCGCCCAGCGACGCGGCGAGCTCGGCGGAGCCGTCGGTCGAGTTGTTGTCGACGACCACGGCGCGCCAGCCGGGCGGTATCCGCTCCAGCACCCAGGGAAGGGCCGCTACCTCGTTGAGGCATGGCAGCAAAACTTCCACAAGGGGCCGATGCCTCTCGGTCACGTCTTCCAGCGTACGGAGAACAGTGGGATCACGCGTCCGGATCACCTGATACGCGCTGCCGTTGCCGTGCCGCGCAGGCAGGTGGCAGCGCAGTCTTCGACGCCGGCTGGCGGGGTTGGGATCTGTTCGTTTTCGGATGTGCAGGAGTGTGCGTGCGTGTGCACGAGCATGTACCTGTTCGTGGTGGTGCAGCGCGCACGGCGCATTGCGGGCACTGAGTTCCGGCCGGTAGCGTTCTTCCTGTTGCTGATCACGTGTTGGGGAGGGGGCACGTCGATGCGTGGTGAGTCGCTGCGCACGATCGCTGCCCCCTTCGTGGCCGTCGGCCCGTCCGGCGTGGCGATCCGCACCCGCCTCAAGGCCCTCAC
>NZ_JBSFJX010000118.1:0-24195 GCF_053598275.1 Streptomyces sp. NPDC001156
CGGAACAGCCGCCCCAGTAGGGAACGCCCCACCCAGAGGCGAGACACCCGAACAGGAACTGGTCGGACGGCATCCCATCACAGGATGACTCTTAGCGGTCGCCGCACGACAAGGACGTCAGCGCCGCCGTCCTCAGGCCTCGAGGTGCGGCTCAAGGGAGTTCGACGGCCGGAGTGGCGAGTTCGCCGTGCGGGTTCTGCGGTCCGACCGGATCGTTCTGTCGCGCCGGGCGCAGAACAAGGGCCTGCTGCGGAACGGAACCGCAGGTGAACGAGCGGCGCTTCCGGCCCGTTTGGAGCCGCCGCTGGAACTCCCTCGTCTCGTCACACGGCGATCCGGCGCCCCGTGATCGTGAGCGGATTGATCCGGATCCACATGTCGCGCTGTCCACCCGCCCAAGGTTCGCTGTAGGCCCGCTCTTTCAGCAGCTGTACGCAGTCGGGATCCATCACGGCGCTGGCAGGTCCGCGTACGAGGACGCTCCAGCCCTGGCTCAACGCTGCGTCGATGTGGTCGACCTCGAAGGCCACCTCACAGCCCATGGCCTGCGCAAGCGCCGTGCCGGGATGAGTCCTGAAGGCGATAACGCCCTCGACCACGCTGTAGTTCACGGGGAGGATCAGCGGTCCCGACGGGCTTGGCACCGCGAGCCTGCCCACGCCGTGGGTCGAGACCAGGTCCCGGCATTCCTGTGGGCTCAGTTCGGTGAACTTCGGGTGCCGGCCCGCCTGTCCGAGGCCGGGGGGCAGGTCCACGTCGCCGCCGGTGAGTTCCCGGACGGTGGTCTCGAGCGCTCCGGCCAGTCTGAGGAGCGCGGCGGCACCGGGGTTGGCGGTGGGTTGCTCCTCCAGGTGCTGGACGTAGCTGGAAGCCATGCCCGCGCGGTGGGCTGTTTCCTCTCGGGTCAGGCCGAGTTCCTCTCGGCGCAGGGCGATCCGGCGTCCGAGGTCCCCGGTAGGCAGGCCCCTCACCGGGTTCGATGATGACTGTGCGGACATGGTCCTCATCTCCTCTCGGGAATCGCGGGGATCTCGGGGATTGCGCAGCCAGCCGTCGGCGATGCTGTGTCGCGACTGCTCGTCGGGTGGCAGGCCGGAGTCGTCGCTGCGGTGGGTGAGCTGGTCGATCACCGCGACGACGCCGTCGATCTGCTTGGTCAAGGAGACGGCGAGTTCCGTCTCGCTCTTGCGTTCCAGCCGGCCGGCGAGGGTGACCACGCCTTCCGCCACGGATACGTCGATGGTTTTGGGGGCCAGCCGCAGTGCGCGGACCAGCACTTCCCCGGTCACCTCGTCGCGGATCTCCGCGTCGGGCCGCAGGAACACCCGCAGGAGGTCCCGGCGCGTGACGATGCCGACAAGACGGTTCTCCTCGTCGAGCACGGGCAGTCGCTCCACATGCCGCTGGGCCATGATCCGCGCGGCCTCGGCGATGGTCTCGTCGGCGTGCACGGTCACGGGCGGTTCGGTCATCAGCTGACCGGCGGTGAAAGCCCTGGACTTGGCAGCCCTTCTCCGGCCCGCGGATGTCGACTCGGCCAGCGCGGAACGGCGCTTCGGCTCGTCCGTGCCGAGGGCTTCCGCCTGCCGGGTCACCAAGTCCGTCTCGGAGATCACTCCGATGACCTTCTCGTCGTCGTCCACAACCGGGAGTCCGCTGATCCGGCCGTCCGCGAGCAGCCGCGCGACTTCCTTGAGCGGAGTGGCGTACTCGGCGCAGATGACATCACTGGTCATCACGGAACCCACCTTGTTGTGCTTCATGACCGATCCCTCCTCAGCGGAGTCGGCGCAGGTACGGGTCCTGGGGCCTACGCGGCAGCAGGCGAACGCGTGCGTCGAGCACGGTGACTCCGTCCGAGGTGGCAAGGACGGGATTGAAGTCGGCCTCCGCCAGTTGCGGGAGGTCACTGGCCATACGGGATATACGGAGGAGCAGTTGTTCCAGGCCCTCCAGGTCGACGGGGCCGGCACCGTGCGCGCCCGACAGGAGGGGGGCGCAGCGCGGTGCCGTGATCAGGTCGTGGACGTCGTGGTCGGTGAGGGGGGCGAGCCGTGCGGCGTGGTCGGCGAGCACCTCCGTCGCGGTACCGCCCAGTCCGAAGAGCACGAGTGGGCCGAAGACCTCGTCCTGAACGACGCCGGCGAACAGTTCGGTGCCGCGGGCCGCGAGCGGCTGGACCACCACGCCGATCATCCGTCCCGCGAACCGCGTCTCGAAGTCCCTGAAGGCGGCGCGCACTTGGAAGTCGCCCTGGAGATCGAGGTGGACGGCGTGCTGCTCGCTCTTGTGCAGCAGGCCCGGCCAGTGGGCTTTGATGACGACCCGCCCGTCGGGGCCGCGCAGCCGTGCGGCGGCGAGGACGGCGTCGTCCTCCGTCTCGGCCCAGGTCCATGGAAGCTGCGGAATGCCATGGCAGGCCAGCAGGTCGGCGCAGGTACGCGGTTCCGGCCAGCCCCCGTCCGGGTGGGTGGCGAGGTAGGCGTCTGCGATCTCGTGGGCATGCGGGGTGTCGACTCCCTCGAGGTCCGGAACCGTGCCCATGGGACGGTCGAGCCAGGACGCCCGGCGAGCGGCATGGGCCAGCGCCCGTGCCGCCGCCTGCGGGTCCGCGTACGAAGGGATCGTGCCGCCCTGTACGGCGGGCAGCAGCTTCACCGGCAGGTCCTGTGCGAGACATACGATGACGACCGGTCGCTCCGGGTGCGCGGGACCTCCGGTCACCGCCCGGCGCAGGTCGTCACCGGTAGCCGCGGCGACCGCCGTAGGGACGAGAGCCACCAGGACGGCGTCGATGCCCGGGGACCGCAGGAGCTCGTCCAGGCAGTCCCGGAGCTGGTCCTCGGAGACGGGGGCGGTGGTGTCGAGGGGGTTGCCCGTGGCGGCGCCGGAGGGCAGTACGGCGAGCAGGTCCTCGACCACCTCGGGAGTGAGTGGCGGCAGGGTGAGGCCCGCCTCGACGCAGGCGTCCGCGGCGAGGACCCCGACACCGCCGGCGTTGGCGACGATCGCGACGCGCGAACCGGCCGGGAGGGGCTGGGAGTGCATGAGGGCGGCTGCCTCGAGGAGTTCGCCGACCGACCGGGTGGCGGTGATACCGGCCTGGGTGAACAGCGCCTGCCGGGTCATGGTCCGGGTGGCGGCCGCCGCGGTGTGGGAGGCGGCGGCACGGCGTCCCGCTTCGGTGCGCCCCGCGTCCACGGTCAGGACGGGCATACGGCGCGTGACGCGCCGGGCGGTACGGGAGAACGCCCGCGGGTTGCCGAAGGACTCCAGGTGGAGCAGGGCGAGGTCGGTTTGGCCGTCGCTTTCCCACCACTGCAGCATGTCGTTGCCGCTGACGTCGTACTTGTCGCCGAGCGACGCGAAGGACGACACGCCGATGCCGAGCCGGGAGAGTCCGTCGAGCAGCGCGATCCCCACCCCGCCGGACTGCACGGCGACACCCGCCGTGCCGGGGCGCGGGTGGCCGGCGGCGAAGGTGGCGTCCAGGCGCAGGTCCGGTTCGGTGTTGGAGATGCCCAGGCAGTTGGGCCCGACGAGCCGCATGCCGTACGTGCGGCAGGCGCCCAGCAGGGCCCCGGCCTCGGCGTGGTCGAGGCCTGCGGTGACGACGAGGAGCGCCCGCACGCCTGCCCTGCCACACTCCTCGGCGGTGGCCGGGACCGCCGCGGCGGGCACGGCGACGACCACGAGGTCCGGGGTCACGGGAAGGGCGCCGACCGAGGGGTGGGAGGGTACGCCGAGGATCGAGGTGGCGCTGGGATTGACGGCGAACAGGCGGCGGGTGAAGCCGCCCGCACGCAGGTGACGCAGCACGGCCCGCCCCACCGATCCCGGGGTGCGGCCCCCGCCGGCGACGGCGACCACGTCCGGCCGTAGCAGCGGTTCCAGGCTGGCCACGTCGGCGGCCCTGCCCCGCTCCTCCACCGCCGAGAGGTAGGTGTCGTCCTCGTCGAGCCTGATGGTGCAACTCACTTCGGGGCCCTCGAAGTGGCGTGCGGTGCGCAGCCCGAGGTCGGCGAAGAGCCGGAGCACCTCGTGGTTCTCACACAGCGCGTCGGCTGTGAACGTGGTGATGCCGTCGGCGCGGGCCGCCGACACCAGGTGCTCGACGAGCAGCGTGCCGACGCTCCGGTGGTGCAGCCTGTCGGCGACCCCGATGGCTATCTCGGCCGCCTCCCCGTTCCCTCCGGTGTAGTACTCGGCGAGACCGATCAGGTGGCCTTGTCTCTCGGCGAGCAGCGCCCGGTGCCCGGGACGCTTCGTGGCGAGCGCACGGTCGGCCGCCATGGCGGCGGACCGTGCGCTCGCCACGAAGAACCGCAACCGGAGGTTGTCTGGGGACATCTCCGTGTAGAACTCCCGCAACTGCTGCTGATCATCTGGCTGTACCGGGCGGATGCACACGGTGGTGCCGTCCGCGAGCAGGGCGTGGACAGGGCGTCGGGCAAGTGTGGTGTCCGTCATCGCGGACCTCCTCCCAAGCCTCTCGACGCTTCGAGCATCCAGCGACCGAGAAGGTGATCACATGGGCTGTCCGGAGGCAGCACAGGGGCCGTTCGGCCCTAATTCAGCCCTGCGGCCCAGCGCCCTCGCACGGATGCCTGGAGAGTCCGACGCGCGAGCCGGCCGCTGTGAAGCCGGCTGTGGAGGGACGCTGCACGAGGAGTCGGTCCGACGGCGCCGGGCCCCCTCCCGCGCCCGGCCAAGGGGCTGAACAGGATCCTCGACTGTCCGGCACGCCGCGTTCCTTCGTGTCCGCGTCCCTCAAGGAGCCCAGGGGATCACGACCGGTCCCGGCGGGGCTACGGCGTCTCCCCTCCCGGAGTGTCGTCCCGGTCGTACTCGAGCCGGTTGACGACATCCACCACGCCGTCGACCTCCTCGCACAACTGCACGGCCACGGGGAGCAGGCTCTTGCGCTCCACCCTGCCACTCAGCGTGACCCTGCCGTCGTCGACCTCCACGGTCAGCGACGAGGGAGGCAACCCCAGCGCCTGGACGATGACCTCCTCCAGGATCTCCTTCTGGATCGCGCGATCCTGACGGAGGAACAGCTGCAGCAAATCGCTGCGACTGATCACGCCGATCAGGCGGCCGTCGTCGTCCACCACGGGCAGACGCTTGACCTTCAGCTTCTCCATCGTCTGTGCGGCACGGGCCACGTTCCACTCCGGCTCCGCGACCACGGCCGGGCTGGTCATCAGTTCCCCGGCGGTGCTGCCGACGCCGGCGGAGGTCTGCTTGCGCAGCAGGTCCGCTTCGGACACCACTCCGACGGGCCGGCCGTCGTCGTCGACCACGGGGACAGCGGTGATGTCGTACTCGTCGAGGACACGTGCGATCTCCTTGAAGCTCGTGCCCGGTCGCACGCTCACGGCGGTGGAGGTCATCAGATCGCCCACGCTGCGGTGACCCATGGCTCCGCGTCCCCTTTCCCGTCCCTCTTGCTGTCCCTGCACGTCTTGCTCCGGGCGCGCGTCCCGGTTCGGGCGGCTGTGGGCCCGCCCGAACCGGGATCCGCCGTATACGGGATCACGCGCGGTGCGTGACCTCGATGTGCTTGGCCGCTGCCTTCTCCCGTCCGAGGCCTACGCTGACGGTGAGCATGCCGTTGGTGTAGTCGGCCTCGACGTCGTCCTCGTTGGCGCCCGGCGGCAGCGTCACGCTGCGGCTCATGGAGCCGTAGCGGATCTCGCTGCGGTTCTTCTCCGCTTCATGTTCGGTGCGCTCGGCCTTGAAGGTCAGCACACCTTCGCTGAGGGTGACGTCGATGTCGTCGGGCAGGACGCCGGGAAGCTCCGCCCGCATGACATACCGGTCGCCCTCCGTGTAGTCCTCGATGCGGACCGCGTAGAGGTCACCCATCGTGGGCATCGCGAAACGCGCCGGAAAGGCCTCAAACCAATCGGGAATCTCCGGGAACGGGAACCTCTGCCTGCGTGCAAGTGTCGCCATGGCCGTCTCCAGAACTGCGATTGCGCCTGTTGATTCTTCCAGTCCACCACGTGCCGCTTCTCTTCGCTGAGGCCGACCAGCCCATGCCGAGGGCCCCATTCCGTTGGCATCCCGGGGCTCGGGACGGGCGATGATGCGGCGTCCGCATGCCCCGGTCCGTACAAGCGAAGGCGACGGAACTCGCAGAGCCGGTCAGCCCATGCGTTCGCGCGAGCATTCGCCGAAACTGGTGACGGGACGACGGAGCGCCCGGGCCCGACGCGTACCTCAGGCACCGCTCGCGTGCCACGGCACCCATGGCCACGGTTCATGACGGCTCGCTCAGGAGACGACGATGACCCAACCCCGTGATCACCGGCCGATCGTGGTCGGTGTCGATCCCGACTCCACGAAGCGGATGGCACTGGCCTGGGCTGCGGACGAGGCCGCGCGGCGGCGGGTGCCGCTGCGTCTGGTCCATGCCGAGGGAATGCCGACCGTGGAGTTCCGGAAGTGGCACGTGCCGCCCTCCTGGGAGGCGTGGAACGAGGTGATGCACGAGGCCGGGGAACAGAAACTCAAGGACGCGGTGGCCTTCGCCGAGGCCCGGCAACCGCGCGTCGAGGTGTCCGGACTGCTGGCCGAGGGGGACCCGGCGTGGGTCCTGCGGGAGCAGGGCCAGGACGCCACGGCCGTCGTTCTGGGCTCGCAGCACCTCAGCCGGGTGAGAGAGGTGTTCGGCTCCGCCTCGGTCTCCCTGCCCATCATGGCCCATTCCCCCTGCCCCGTGGTGGTCGTCCCCGAGCCGGAGCACAGCAACCAGCAGCCCGCGTACTTCGTCGTCGGCGTGGACGGCAGCGAGCATTCCGCGGCCGCCGCCGAGTTCGCCTTCGAGGAGGCGGCCCTGCGCGACGCGGCCCTGCGCGCCTTGTACGTGTGGCAACCAGGGTTGCTGGGGATGCTCGACGAACAGGCGGCGCAGCAGGAATGCCGCCGTCTGCTCTCCGAGATCGTCGCCGGCCGCGGTGCGGCGTACCCGAACGTGGAACTGCACCAGGAGCTGATCAGCGGCCATCCCGTGAAGGTGCTGACCGAGGAGTCCGCGGACGCGCTGGGACTGGTGGTGGGAACCCGGGGCCGCGGTGGCTTCGCCGGTATGCTGCTCGGCTCGGTGAGCCAGGGCGTGCTGCACCACGCTCAGTGCCCGGTCATCACCGTGCCGGTTACGTCGGCGTGAGCCGGCTGGAACCGTGCTCCGATGTCGTGAAACGCGGCGCCGAACCCCCGACCCGGCGGGGCACGATGAGCCGCACGCCTCGGAGGGCTACTTCTCCCGGGCGCCGTGAGTCGTAGGTTCGTCCCGCTGTGGTCCCCCGTCCGTGGCGGACTCCTCTCTGGCGCCCTGAACCGTCGGTTCGTCCCACTGTGGTCCCCTGTCCGTGGCGGACTCCTCTCTGACACCGTGCGCCGTCGGTTCATCTCGCTGCGGCCCCCCGTCCGCGGCGGACTCCTCGCGGTCCGCAGGTGTGTCGGCATCGGGCAGGTGCCCCTTGCCCGGATCACGGATCCGCGGGGGCACGCTCCGAAGGCCATCGGAGGCAGTGCCCGGTGTGCCACCGCCTGTCTGCCCTCGTTCCCGCTGTTCCTCCCGGAGGACGTCGAGTACGGCGGAGCCGTCGATGGTCTCCCGGATGACGAGCAGGTCGGCCAGCCGGTCCAGGGCCCGGCGGTGCTCCCGTAGCAGCCCCGTGGCCCGCTTCTCGGCCTCACGCAGCAGGCGTGCGGCCTCCTGGTCGATGACCCGCTGGGTCTGTTCCGAGTACGCCTGCCGCGCGGAATCCTCCGCGGTCTCCCCCAGGTAGCGCGGGGTGGCGGAGGCGTATCCGACAGGTCCGAGCGCCGTCGACAGTCCGAAGTCCCGCACCATGCGGGTGGCTATCTGGGTGGCCCCGGCCAGGTCATTGGCGGCTCCGCTCGACCCCTCGCCGAAGACGACCAGCTCGGCCGCCCGGCCGCCGAGCCGGACCGCCAGCAGATCGGTCAGATAGCCCTCGCTGTACAGATGGCGCTCCGCCTCGGGCAGCTGCTCGGTCACCCCCAGCGTCATGCCCGTCGGCAGGACGGTGACCTTCGCGACCGGGTCGGCGTGCTCGCACAGCGCGGCGACCAGGGCATGCCCCGACTCGTGGACGGCGACCGCATGGCGTTCTTCGGGCAGCAGTGCGTTGGACGCCTCGCGACGCCCGAGCAGAACGCGGTCGCGGGCGGCATCCAGGTCGTTCGGCTCGATCAGGACGCGGTCGGCGCGGACGGCGTTGATGGCGGCCTCATTGACCAGGTTGGCGAGGTCCGCGCCGGAGAAGCCCGGAGTGGCCCGGGCGACGATGTCGAGGTCGACGTCGTCGGCGAGGGTCTTGCCGCGGGCGTGCACCCGGAGGATGGCGGCGCGCTCGGCCTGATTGGGCAGCGGGACGGTGACCTGACGATCGAAGCGGCCAGGACGGAGCAGCGCGGGATCGAGGGCCTCGGGCCGGTTGGTGGCGGCGAGGACGACGATGCCGGTGGACTGGTCGAAGCCGTCCATCTCGGCCAGCAACTGGTTGAGCGTCTGCTCGCGCTCGTCGTTGCCACCGATGTTCCCGCTCCCGGCGCGGCGCGAGCCGACGGCGTCGAGCTCGTCGATGAAGACGATGGAGGGCGCGCGTTTGCGGGCATCGTCGAAGAGGTCCCGTACCCTCGACGCCCCCACACCGACGAACATCTCGACGAAGCCGGAGCCGGTCACCGACAGGAACGGCACGTCGGCCTCTCCGGCGACGGCGCGGGCGAAGAGCGTCTTCCCGGTGCCGGGCGGCCCCACCATGATCACTCCACGCGGGCCCTTGGCACCGGCCGCGGCGTAGCGCGACGGGTTGCGAAGAAAGTCGACGACCTCGCTGATCTCCTGCTTGACGCCGTCGTAGCCGGCCACGTCGTCGAACCTCGTGGTGGGCCGCTCCGCCTCGATGATCTTCGCCCGGGAACGGCCGATGGCGCTGAGGCCTCCGGTCATCGAACGCGCGGCGCGGCGTCCGAGCCACCAGAAGAGACCGATGATCAGCAGCAGCGGCAGGAAGTCGACGAAGATCGACCCGACCGGGCTGCCGCTCTTGCTCTGGGAGGCGGTGATCTGCACGTGCTCGGCCTGCAGTTGCTGTTGGAGCGGTCCCGTTCCCAGCGCCGTGGGAATCTGGGTGGTGAACTTCGTGCCGTTCTTCAGGGTGCCGGTGACCGCTCCCTTGTCGTTGATGTCGACGGTCTGCACCTGACCCGTGCCGACCTTGGAGACGAAGTTGCTGTAGGACAGCTGAGACGGCGAAGTCCCCGAGGGCGCGCGGACGAGTATGAGGATGAGCAGGAAGACCACCCAGAACAGCGGAAGGACCCACCACCGCCAGCCCGATCGCGGCGGCTGCGCAGGCGGCTTCGGCGGCTCCCGCGGCGGTCCGGACTTGGCGGGCGGCGTGAGATGCCGGTGCGGCATCCGCAATCGTGTGATCACAGTGCACCGCCTCCTCCGACGGGCCTGATGTCATGTCACGTTGCTCGACCGGTCCGCCGCACCAGCAGCCGGTTCCCTTCACGGTGCCGGCCCGCGCTCTGTGACGCCGGGCGTTCTTCTCGCGGCGCTGCCAGTCGGCGCCGGTATTCTTCCTCGTCGATCTTCCCACGGGCGAAGCGTTCGGCGAGCACCTGCTCGGGCGGCATCCCCGTGGACTTGCGCGGGTGCCCGGAGCCGGTTGATCGTGCGGACCAGCAGCGCGATGAGGGGAACGAGCACCGCCCAGATCAGGATCGCGCTCACCGATGCGACGAGCCAACCCCATCCCGTCCCTCAGCTGTGGATCGGTGCGCCCGGACGCCAGATTTCCGCGGCGGTGCCTGTGGCAGGGCGTCGACCAGCGTGGACACCGCTGCTGAGCGCGCTCGACCTCGGTGGCGACGACGCCGTCCACGTCAGGATCCGATTACTGAGCGTGGCGGGTACCGGAGGGCCCTCTCCGTGGAACCGACCGGCCCTGTCGTGCCGGCCGCCAGGCAGGCAGCTTGCAGGGGCTGCACGACGGTGGATCCTGAGAGCGGACCGCGGAGGACCGGCTCATGCCCGAAGGCTCGGACAGACGGATGTCAGGGAGGTCGTTTCTGATGCCCGGGCTCGGCGCACTGGTGGCTCGCCGACGCAACTGGTCCCGGGGCGACCTGCTCGCGGGCGTGACGGTGGCCGCGTACCTCGTGCCGCAGGTCATGGCCTACGCTGGCGTGGCCGGTCTGCCACCCGTCGCCGGACTCTGGGCGATCCTCCCCGCACTCGCCCTGTACGCGCTGTTCGGCTCCTCGCGACTGCTGTCGGTCGGTCCGGAGTCCACGACGGCCTTGATGACGGCCACGGTCGTCGGCCCGCTGGCCGGTGGCGATCCCGGGCACTACGCGTCGCTCGCGGCCGCCCTCGCCGTCACGGTCGGCCTGCTGTGCCTGGTGGCCCGAGCGGTCCGGCTGGGCTTCATCGCCGATCTCCTCTCCCGCCCGGTCCTGGTCGGCTATCTGGCGGGCGTGGCGCTGATCATGGCGGTGGACCAGTTACCCAGGCTCACCGGTGTACGAACGAACAGCAAGGAGTTCTTCCCCCAACTGTGGTCCTTCATCAGGAACCTGACGCACACCTACCCGGCCACGGTGATCCTCTCCGCCGCCGTACTGGTGTTCCTCTTCGCTGTCGCCCGCTTCTCCGCCGTCCTTCCAGGACCGCTGCTCGCCGTGGTCCTGGCCACGGCGGCCGTGGTGGCCTTCGACCTCGACGGCCGGTTCGGGGTCGCGGTGATCGGCCGGGTGCCCTCCGGTCTTCCGGACCTGGCGCTGCCCGACCTGGGTGCGTTGCCGCGCCTGGTGCTGCCCGCGCTCGGTGTGCTGCTCGTCGCGTACACCGACTTCATCCTCACCGCGCGCGCTTTCACCGACCGCGCCGACCTGACGACCGGGCTCGACGCCAATCGGGAATTCCTCGCCCTCGGCGCCGCCAATTTGGGGGCCGGTGCGGTCCATGGCTTCCCCGTCAGCAGCAGCGCCAGCCGAACGGCGCTCGCGGCATCCGCGGGTGCCCGCAGCCAGGCGTACTCACTGGTCGCGGGGGCGGTCGTGCTGGCCGTTCTGCTCTTCCTCAGCCCACTGCTGACGCGCATGCCCTCAGCCGCGCTCGGCGCGCTCGTCGTCTACGCCGCCGTCCGCATGGTCGACGTTCCGGGCTTCCGCCGACTCGCGTCGTTCCGGCGCCGTGAGCTGCTCCTGGCGCTCGGCTGTCTGGCGGGCGTGCTCGCCCTGGACATCCTGTACGGGGTGCTCGTGGCCGTCGGTCTGTCGGTGGCAGAGCTGCTGACCCGGGTGGCACGGCCGCACGACGCGATCGAGGGGCTGGTCCCCGGGATGGCGGGCATGCACGATGTCGACGACTACCCGCAGGCACGCACCGTCCCCGGGCTGCTGGTGTACCGCTACGACTCGCCCCTGTTCTTCGCCAACGCGGAGAACTTCCGGCGCCGGGCACTGGCTGCGGTCGCCGAACAGACCGAGCCGGTCCGCTGGTTCGTCCTCAATACCGAGGCCAACGTCGAGGTCGACCTCACGGCCCTGGACGCCTTGGACGACCTGCGCCGGGAGCTCACGCGCCGCGGCATCGTGTTCGCCCTCGCCCGAGTCAAGCAGGACCTCCTGGACGACCTTCAGGCGTACGGCCTCGCGGATTCCGTGGGCGCCGACCTCATCTTCCCGACACTGCCCACCGCGGTGGAGGCGTACCGGGCCTGGTGCCGCGACCGGTGACCGCTCATGCCGGGACGACGGGAGGCCGAACGGCCCGTCCGGCGGGCCGAGGGGCCGTTCCTCACCTCCCGTACTGGCACACGGAGGAAGCAGCCAGGGCGCGGCAGGGGCGAATGGCCCCTCGGCAGCTGTTCGGCCCCGGGACCACCTGGTCCCGAGAGGGTCCGGGTGGCCCTACCGCAGGCGTGCCGCCCACCCCGAGGCTGAACACACGGCGACCGAATCATCGGTCTTGCGGGCGATACACCGCACGAGTCCATGCTTCCGCCGGCGACCAAGGGGAAGCCGCCGCCCGACGCCGAAGGGAGAGTCCGGTGACCGCACCGACCCTGAACACATCCGCCGTCACCGCATTCATCGAGGCAGCCGCGGCGGCTCCGTCCCTGCACAACGCACAGCCCTGGAAGTTCCGCTTCCATCCCGGCAGCGGCACCCTGCAGCTGTACGCCGACCGTGAACGCGGACTCCCGGCGACGGATCCGGACGGCCGCAGCCTGCATCTGGGCTGCGGTGCCGCGCTGTTCAACCTGCGCGTCGCCGCGGTGGCCGCGGGCCGCGAGCCCACCGTTCGGCTGCTGCCCGACGACTCCGATCCATCCCTGCTCGCCGAGGTGGACCTCACCGGCACCGCGAGCCCGGGCGACCCTCTCGCCCTGCTCCAGCCGGCGATCCATCGACGCCACACGAGCCGTAACCCCTTCCTCGAGGACGACATACCAGCAGCCGTCGTAGACGAGCTGTGCGGCGCGGCCGACCTCGAAGGAGCGCGGTTGCTCTTCCCCGACGCCTGGCATGTGCAGTCGATGCTGGATCTGGTGCATGACGCCGAGTGCCGCGAGGCATGCGACCCCGGCGTACGCGGCGAGACGGCGCGGTGGGTCCGGACGGAGTCCACGAGCGAGACCACGGCTTCGGACGGGATTCCCACAGCAGCGCTCGGCCCCGGCCAGTGGGGAGCCAGTTCTCCCGTGCGTGACCTGACCAACGGCCGGACGGTGGCCGGTCGCGGCTGGGCGCCCTTCGAAAAGCAACCCCACATCGCCCTGTTGGGTACGGCGCAGGACCGGCCGGTGGACTGGCTACGGGCAGGGCAGGCACTGGAGCGGGTCTGGCTCCAGGCCACTACGGACGGGCTCGTCGCGTCCTTGACCTCCCAACCCCTGGAATGGCCCGAACTGCGGTGGGCGGTACGCGACCCGACGACTGCCATGGGGTACGTGCAGATGGTGATCCGCCTCGGGTACGGCCCGGAGGGGCAGCCCACTCCCCGACGGCCTGTGGCCGAGGTGCTCGACATCGTCTGACGCGGAGGGACTGCCAGTACGTGCGGTGGGTACCGTCGGGCTCCGGAGTGGAGTTGACCACCTCGCCCATCACCAGCGGCTCGTCCCCGTCCAGTTCGAGGATTTCCGCCGTGCTGCCTTCGGTCGAGCGCTTGCCGGCCCGCGGCTTGACGGCGTGTTGAGGCGGTCGCCGCGCTGCCTCCTCGTTCAGATCAGTGCGCAGCAGGGGTCTGCAGCGAGGTGGTGAGCAGCTCGATCATGCGGCTGTAACGGGCGGGAAAGTCGACGTGAGCGGCGAGGAGCGCGGGATCCTCCACGGCCTCGACGAGGTGGGTCCGGGGTGGGCGAACGGCCACAGCCCCGCGATGAGCACGATGGTCGCCGAGGCCAGTTCATGCGCGGCCGCCCGGTCCAGGTCGGGGACGCGGGCGTGGATGATGTCGGCGAGCCGGTCGTTGGGCGCGTACACCGAGTACCAGTCCATCGGGCTGTGATCGGCCCGGTGCCGGGCGCGAGGCAGGGGCCCGGTACTGATGGCGCCTGGGGGCGCGGGCAGGAGCCGGCTCCTGACGGTGCGTGGCACCTCGGGCGGGAGCCGGCACCTGCCGATCCCGCCCGGTCGTCCGGCACCCGGCGTTCGACATCCGGCATCCGGCATCCGGCATCCGGCATCCGGCACCCGGCCTCCCCGAACCATTGCGACGGCGCCGGGGGAGGCCGATCCGGCCTCCTGCCCGCCGAATCTGGCTCGCCGCAGTCTGGCGACTGATCGCGAGCCGCGGGAAGGATGCCGCCCATCCGGACAACGCGCGGCGTTCCGACCTGCCGCGTGATCGGCATCGTCCTCACCTGGAGCATGTGGATGTCCTTATTGAACTGGGCCAGGCGCGCGGCACGTCGGGCGCTGCGCGCGCCCGTCGCGGCGGCTGCGCTGTGTGCACTCGTCCTCGGGGGCGGCCTGGTGAGCCCCGTACCGGCCACCGCCGGTGTGCCCTCGATCGACGGGAGCTACGCCTTCGACGGCAACGGCTGGAAGGGCACGCTGTCCGTCTCCGGCGCCGCCTCGGGCTCGCCGAGCGTCACCATGCGGTACGACGAGCTCGGCCGCAGCGAGTACCTCAGCGGCACCTGGACCCCCGCGACCGGGACGCTGAGCGTCTTCCGGCCGCTGCCGTGGGGTAACTCCCAGACGTACACGCTCTTCCTGGGCGACCACATAGCCTCCAGCCCGGTCTTCGGCGGCTACTTCACCCAGTCCGACGTCCCGGGGATGCGCTACGGGGCCTACGCCAACGCCTACCTGCGGCCCGGTCTCGCACGTCCGGCCGGGGCGACCACCGCCCGCGCCACCAAGCCCGCCGGTACCCGGGCGACGGTCGTCCGGCAGCGCATGGGCGCCGCTGCCTCGCTGCCGACGGGCATCCTCGGCGGCTACGACTTCAACGGCAACGGGTGGACCGGAAGGCTGCTGCTGCAGTTCGCGGACTGCCTCAACCCTGACACGCAGATGTACTACTACGAGCGGGGCTACTGGGAGGGGATCGCCAACCGCACCTGGGACGCTTCGACCGGCACGCTCACCCTCGTCCGGCCGCTGTCGGGCGGGGTGACCCAGACGTACACCCTCTACATCGGCACGCACCGGGCGGACGACCCGATGTTCGGCGGCTATTTCACCGAGTCCGACGTCCCGGGCCGGCAGTTCGCCGCGTTCGCCGACCGCAGCCCCGGCGGAGTCGGCTGCTGACGGCACGCCACCCGGCATGAGTCGCGGGGTCCCGGACTGCCGGGGCCCCGCCCCCCCTTTGTCCAGGGCACTCGAAGCGAGGGGTTTCCACGGGGCCCGCGGGCACTGGGGGCCGGCCCGATGGGGTGACGGCTCCGCTCGGCTACGACTGGCGGAGCCGGGTGATGGACTTTTGCTCGACGTAGCCGGTGAGTCCGGCCTTGCCGTACTCGCGGCCGAGGCCGCTGGCCTTGTAGCCGCCGAAGGGGCCGTCGAAGCTGATGGGCGAGCCGTTCAGGGTGACGGTTCCGGTGCGCAGCCTGCGGGCGACGGCCAGGGCGCGCTCCGGGTCGGCGGACCAGACGCCGCCGGAGAGGCCGTAGTCGGAGTCGTTGGCGATACGAACGGCGTCGTCCTCGTCGTCGTAGGCGATGACGGCCAGGACCGGGCCGAAGATCTCCTCCTGGGCGATGCGCATGGAGTTGTCGACGTCGGCGAAGAGGGTCGGGGTGACGTAGTTGCCCTTCTCCAGGCCCTCGGGAATCTGCGGGCCGCCGGTGACCAGGCGGGCGCCCTCGGACACGCCGATGTTGATGTAGTCGATGACGCGCTGCTGCTGGTCGGGGCGGATCATCGGGCCGATGAAGGTGTCGGGGGCGGAGGGGTCGCCGACCTTCAGCGATTCGACCATCTCCTTGAGCGCGGCGACGACCTCCTCGTAGCGGCTGCGTGGGGCCAGGATGCGGGTCTGCAGGATGCACGCCTCGCCGTTGTTCGCCAGGGAGCCGAAGCGCAGTCCCTGTACGGCGGCTTCCAGGTCGGCGTCCTCCAGGATCAAAGCCGCGGACTTGCCGCCCAACTCCAGGCTGACCCGCCGGAGGTGCTCGCCCGCGATGGAAGCGATGCGCCGGCCGGCACGAGTGGAGCCGGTGAAGGCGATCTTGTCGACGTCGGGGTGGGAGACGAGATACTCGCTGGTCTCGCGGTCGGCGGGAAGGATGCTGAGCACGCCCTGAGGAAGCCCGGCCTCGTGCCACAGGTCGGCCAACAGCATCATGCTGAGGGAGTTCTCCGGGGAGACCTTCAGGACGACGGTGTTGCCGGCCAGCAGGGCCGGGACCAACTTGGCGGTGGCGGCGGAGAACGGCGAGTTCCACGGGATCACCGCGGCGACCACGCCGATCGCCTCACGCCGCACGATGGTGTCGAAGGCCACCGACGGGTCGGAGGGTTCGACGATCTCCTCCCAGCCGAACTCCTCGGCCGCCTTGAGATAGGCGCTGACCTGGCGGGTGAGGAAGGGCTGGCCTGCCTGGGTGAACCAGCCGGCCGAGCCGTTCTCGACGGAGATGGCCGCGGCGACCTCGTCGGCGCGGGCGGTGCGCAGGGCGTCGTAGCGCCGGATGATCTCCTGCCGCTCCTCGGGGGTGGTGCGTGACCAGGGGCCGTGGTCGAAGGCCTCGCGAGCCGCGGCGACGGCCGCGTCGACGTCGGCGGGCGCGGCCTGGGCGACACGACCCAGCACGGACTGGTCATGGGGGGAATGGATGTCGAGCAGCAGGTCCGGGTCGCTGGGAGTGACCCAGGAACCGCCGATGTAGAGCTTGTCGCGAACAGTCATGTCTCTCAGGGCCTTTGTGTGAAACGTGGTGAGGTACGGCCGGGGGTCAGGCGCGTCGCGCGTGATGTCGCGGTGGTGGAGGCGGCCACCGGAGCGCCCGGGAAACCGTGCTGTCGCCGGGGCCGCGGTCGCGTGCGTCGAGCACGCGGGCGACGGCGCGTGGGGGGCCGGAGGGGGACGGCCGGAGCTGGGGGCCACGAGCCCGCCGCTGTCGGCGCCAGGAGCGCGGTCACGCGCGGATTCAGAGGCTGCTTGTTCTCGTCCGCGGGCCGGGTGATCCATTACGCGGCCGGGTAATCCGTGGAGCGGCTGACTGCGGCCCATGCGTCGGCCTCGGCGAGGCGGGCCTGCTCCGCGCTGACCGCGATGCCCAGGGCGTCGCTACCGAGCAGAAGCCGGCGCGGGGGCTCCTGCGCATCCACGGCGGTGATGACGGCCCGGGCCATTCGGGCGGGGTCACCGGGCTCGCTGCCGCTGTAGGCGGCAAACCGCTCCAGCCATGCGCCGACCGTCTGCCGGTAGTCGGGAGCGATGGGCCCGGACGGCTCCGCGGCGCCGGCGGCCCAGCCTGTGCGGATACCGCCCGGCTCCACGATGATCACCTTGACGCCGAACGGGGCCACCTCGTTCGCCAGTACCTCGGAGAATCCTTCGACCCCGAACTTCGCCGTCTGGTAGGCGCTGAGCCCCGGAGTGCCGCCGACCCGGCCGCCGATGGAAGAGATCTGGACGATGTGCCCGGACCGCTGGCCACGCAGCACGGGCAGTGCGGCTCGGGTCACGTTGATCACACCGAACAGGTTCGCCTCGACCTGCGCCCGGAACTCGTCCTCCGGGAAGTCCTCGATCGAACCGCTGGTGGCATAACCGGCGTTGTTCACGACGACGTCGACGGTTCCGAATCGCTCCACTGCGGCCGCGACCACGTCCCGAGCCTCGGTCGGCGAGGTGATGTCCAGCGACACGGTCTCCAGCCGCTCCGGGTACTCCGCCTTCAGCTCGGCCAGCGCCTGCGGCCTGCGCGAAGTCGCGACGACTCGATCGCCGGCCTTCAGAGCCTCAAGAACCAGGGCCCTGCCGAGGCCCTGGGAACCACCGGTGATCAGCCAAGTCCGTGTCATGGCGTACTCCTCATCATCTGGTCATGTCTTGCCGCCCTCCAGGGCGCAACTTCACTGTAGGTATTTTCAAAAGAAGTACAACATAGACGTTGCATTACTTGGCAGAGGTGCATCTCACAATCCGATGATGGCGCTGTAATCACCACGACGCGATAGAATCACCGGATCATGAGAGCCGATGCCGCACGCAACCTGAGCACCGTCCTCCGTACCGGGGCCCGCCTCCTGGCGGAAGACCCGAGCACATCGATGGCGGCCATTGCCGCCGCGGCGGGTGTCGACCGCACCACCGTCCACCGCCGCTTCGCGAACCGGGAGACGCTGCTGCGCGCCGTCTTCCAGGCCAAACTCGACTCGGCCGAGCGGGTCCTGGACGAGGCGCGGCTGACCGAGGCACCGGTGCCGGTCGCCCTCCACCGCTATGTGGAGGGGATCATCCCCGTCAGCCGCGAGTGGCCTCTCGACACGCGCCGCATGATGCAGAAGGACCCCGAAGCACGCGCTCGCCGCGAAACGCAGAGTGAGCGTCTGAACGTCTTCATCCGGCGTGCTGTGGACGAGGGCTACCTGCGCGCCGACGTCGACGCGGCCTGGACGCGAGCGGTCCTCGACCAACTCGTCGACAGCATCTCCCACCAGTTCCCGTCGGTGGATCCCCCACAGGCGGCCGACCTCGTCGCGGACACCTTCCTGCGCGGCTTCGGCACGGCCTGACCCTGCTTGGTGGTCGACAGGGAACCGAGCAGGGTCCGGGGCCGGTCGCGAGGCGCGGCGGACGTCCTTGTCCGGCCGCATCCCGGCTCGGGGCACATCGCTGTTCGGCCGCGTCCTGACTCGGTGGCCACAGCCTCGGTGGCCCACGACGGCGGTGAAGCGGTCAGTCGTCGGCGAACCCTGCGGAGACGAGGGCAGCGGGGCGCTGCGTCGGCGGGCACGACCCTGGACGTGCTCCGGGCCGCGGACCCGCGTGTCCGTGCCCGGTAGCGGCACCGGTGCCGAGGCCGAGGCCACTCCTGACCTGACCGCGACGGCTCGGCTTCATGAAGCCCGGCTGCACATCACGGCTTCTTCGTCCTCGTCGCTCCCACACGAGCGGTCCCCGTCCGAACCGCGCACGTGGTCCACCGCGTGCGGCAACACCCGGCGTACGACCACGCCGACCAGCCGATCACCGTGGCCCAGATCGCCGCGGCCGCCCATGTCACCGTACGGGCCCCGCAGTACGCCTTCCGGCGTCATCTGGACACCACCCCGCTCGCCCATCTGCGCCGGGTGCGACTGGCGCAGGTTCATCGGGACCTGGGGGCCGCCGATCCCGCCGGTGGTGCCACGGTCACCGAGATCGCCGCCCGCTGGGGCTTCTGTCACCCGGGCCGCTTCGCCTCCCTCTACCGGACCACCTATCGCCGCGCTCCTCACCAGACGCTGAACGGCGGCAACTGAGCCGGCCGACCGCGCGTTCGCGCCGGGACGCGAAGAGGCGGGCCGCCGGAACGAGGCCACCTCTGCTCACGACGACGGGACGCTGACTGCCCGTCAACAGACCCTGGGCGACGGCCCATGCCTCAACGCCGTGTCCTCCGGACCGACCCCAAGCAGCGTCACCGGGTGCTCGGCCGAGACACCTGACGTACGAGGGACCGTCCTGACGGGCTCAGGCCTCGTCCGGCTGGCACCGCGGGCACCACACCGTGCCGCGGCCTGCCATGCGGGTGCGGCGCAGATGGGCGCCGCAGCGAGGGCATATCGGGTCGGGGTCGTCGCGGTGGCCGGTGAGCCATGAATCGCGCGGTGGGACGCAGCCGGCGGTGACTGCGGAGCGCAATGCGCGTCGCATGTCGGTGTACAGGTCCCGGCGTTCGGTCGCCGTCAGATCGCCGGCCCGGGTGCCCGGGTGCAGCCGGGCACGCCACAGGATCTCGTCGGCGAGCAGATTGCCGAGACCGGCCAGGACGGACTGGTCGGTCAGCGTGGTTTTGAGGTGACCACGACGTGAGGAGAGCGCGGCCTCGAACTCCTCACGGTCCACGGTCAGCGCATCGGGCCCCTGGCGCTCCAGCAGCCGGGCGACGCCGGAGTCGTCGTCGGCCAGCCACAGTCCCTGGAGCTTGCGCTGGTCGCGGAAGCGGAGCTGGCGGTCGCCGCTGAGGGTGAACAGTACACGGTCGTGTGGCTCGACCGCGTCGTCGGGACGGACGCAGAGCAGTCGACCGGTCATGCCGAAGTGGAAGAGGAGGGTGGGACCGCCGGTATGCGCGAGCAGCCACTTGCCGCGCCGCTCCGGCTCGGTGAACCGGCGGCCCTCCAGCGCGTCACGCAGCCGCCGTACGCCCACCCCGTGCAGGACACCCGCGTCGCGCACGTCGACCCGGCGGATGGCCCTGCCCCTCGCGCAGGACTCGAGCACCTGGCGGAACCCCTCGACGTCCGGTAGCTCAGGCACGGCAGACGTCCTCACGCCGGGCGAGGACGCTCGGTGCGTGATGAGGGAAAGCCGTCCGAGTCGAAGCGGATCCGGCCGCAGACGCCTGCTTCTGCCTCAGGGCCACGGCAGCCTCCTCGATCCGCTGCACTGGTGCCGAAGGCGGTACGGCGCGGGACGTCGAGGGCGTAGCGCGGCCGTGAGCCTCCGCGTGACCTGGTGGGGACCCCTGAAGCCCGCTACTCGTTGGGCCGCGCCGCGCTGATGTCGCCGAGCACCGACCGGGGATCGCGTTCGATCGCCATGTCGCCGAGAGAGACGATGCCGACCACCTGGTCGCCCTCGACGACAGGGATGCGACGGACGGAGTGCTCCCGCATCATCCCGACAGCACGGTCGAGATCATCGTCCGGGCCGATGGTGACCAGATCATCACTGCACGCGTTGGCCACGGTGGTCTGCTCGGGGTCTGCGCCCTGCGCGAGGGCCCGTACCACCAGGTCGCGATCGCTCACCAGTCCGCGCAGGTGATCCTTCTCCGTGACCAGGACGGCGCCGATGTTCTGGTCACGCATCAACCTGGCCACGTTGGCCACGGAGGCCTGCGGTTCCACGGTCACCGGTGCGGTGGTCATGATGTCGCGCACGTGCTGGGTCATGGTCGATCTCCTTCCCTGGCTCGGCGGTGCCGTTCACCGCCCTCGGCCGCCGGGTACCCACCGAGCGAGGCTGGGCACAGGAAGACACGGCCGTTCTGCCGCCGAACCTGGTCTGTGTCTTTCACGGCGTCTTTCGCGGCGCCGTCACCGTCGTAGCGCTCCGGCTCCGGACATGAGCCAGGCGGCAGTCTTCATCGCTGCCAGAGGAAGGCGGCCTCGCCACAGGGGCGGCAGTGAAAGACGTAGCCGCGACCAGCTCCGCCGAAGTTGGCGGAGGTCGCGAAGTCGGTCCCCTCTTCGAGTTCGGCCGTGAAGGTCATACGGGCGGTACAGGAGGGACAGTCGGGAGTCTCGTCGCCCTGGATCCAGTCGGGTTCGCCACCCAGCCGGCCCAGGACCGGCTCCGCGGTGGGGACGTCGGCTGGGTGGGGGCGCAGGGCGGTGACCGCACCGAGCAGCGTCTCACCCTCGGCGGGGACGGTGGCCGGCGCGAGTCGACCACTGAACACAAAGGCGCGGTTGGCACCGGCGGTGGCGTCCCAGTCGTCGCACATGCCGGGGTCGTTCTGGCAGAAGAACACCGCGACCGCCCCGAGATCGAGGGGCAGATGAGCGAGGAACTGCATGGGCCCGCCACACTCGCGGCAGTTCGGCCAGACGAATCCATCCGGGACGAGTGGAACTCCTCCCGTGCGCAGTTCGGGAGCGTCAGCTACGGCTTCCCCGCCGTGGATCAGCAGCATGGCCAAAGCCTAAGTGGAGCCTCCCGCACCCCAGCCAGCGGCCGGGCAGCGTAAGCGCGGAACGGCCCGGTCGGCCCGACGGCGAGAGCGCGGCTCGGCCGTGGCGGTACAGGGCGACCTGTCGGGACAGCCCTGATGGGCGCGTGTAGAGGCCAGGACGGCACTTGCTGGACTGCTGACCGGGGCAGTTTTCGGTGCCGTCTGGGCAGCGGAGGCAGACCCGTACAGCCTGGACGGGACTGGAAAGCACCCTACGGGCGGTCGGACCGCGTCAGGCCGGCCTGGTGAGGGCGGCCGCCAGGTGGGCCATGCCGTACTCGTAGGCGCGGTCCACGTCGCCGCCGAGGTTGAAGGCGGCGGCCAGTTCCATGCTGATGAAGCCGTGCGCCCAGGCGGTGATCATGCGGGCCGCCTCCAGGGCTTCGGCGGGGCCGACCAGTTCGGCGGCTATCTGCAGGACGGGGGCCGCCGCGCGGGCCAGGCGGGCAGGGTCGGGCCTGGTCGGGCCAGGGGAGCCCGTGAAGATCAGATGGTAGGCGGCCGGGCGGGCGTGGGCGAAGGCGCGGAAAGCGCGGAGCAGATCGGCCAGGGTCTCGCGAGGGTCCGGGGCCGCCGGGACGGCGTGGAGGTGCTCTTCCAGGTCGAGAAGGGTGGCCTCGGTGACCAGGAGGACGAGAGCGTCGCGGTTGCGGACCCGCTTGTAGAGCGAGGGGGCGCGCACGCCGACCCGGTCGGCGACCGCCTGCATGGTCAACTGCGCGAGCCCTTGCGACTCCAGGATGTCGCGGGCTGCCTCGACGATGGCTTCGAGCGAGGTGCGTTCGGGCGTCGGCATGCGAACTCCTTCCGGCCGGTGCGATGTCGTCTTCATCATAGCTATGGACCGTAGCCATGATGGCTATGTATCGTAGCCATCATCGCAGCTCGGCGAGGAGAAGGATCATGAAGCTCGATCAGCACCTGCATCGCATCGGGAACGACATAGTGGCGGTCTATCTGGTCGTCACCGACGACGGCGTGACGGTCGTCGACGCCGGGTTGGCCGGCCACTGGCGGGAGCTGACCGCCGAACTCGCCACCCTGGGCCGGACCCTGGCCGACATCCGCGGCGTCGTACTCACCCATGGCGACACCGACCACCTCGGCTTCGCGGAACGGCTCCGCCGCGACCACGGAATCCCGGTCTTCGTCCACAGCGCCGACGCCGCGCGCGCCCGGGGCGAGGTCAAGCCCAAGGCCAGCTGGGGGCACGCCAGACTCGGCGCTGTGGCCGGCTTTCTCTGGTACGCCGGCCGCAAGGGCGGCCTGCGCACGACGTACCTGACCGAGGTGTCGGAGGTGAACGACGGCGACGTGCTCGACCTGCCGGGCGCGCCCCGCATCATGGGGTTGCCGGGGCACTCGCCGGGCAGCATCGCCGTTCATGTGCCCGAGGTCGACGCGGTGTTCGTCGGCGACGGCCTCACGACCCGGCATGTACTCACCGGACAGCGCGGGCCGCAGCCGGCGCCGTTCACCGATGACCGGGAGCAGGCGCTGGCGTCGCTCGACCGGCTCGGGGAGCTGCGGGCGAAGTGGGTGCTGCCGGGGCACGGCACGCCCTGGAACGGGGGCGTGCAGGAGGCGGTCCGCCAGGTCCGGGCCGCGGCACAACCGAAGTAGTAGCGGCCCGGGCGTGGAGCTGAACCTGCGCCACGCCCGTCCGGACGAAGTGAACCGACGGGCCCGGGGGTTCTCGGCGTGCACAGGGGACATGCCGAGGCGCCGGCCGTCGGCCGTCGGCGCCCATCGGGCGGGCCGACGGAAGCTTGGCACCCAAGGACGCCTTCGAAGCCACCGCGACCATCACTTCGATCATGATCTGGCTCCGCACCGAACTCCGCTGCGACCGACCGTGATCCGTCCGCCAGACACGAACCAGGCATCGTGGCCCGGATCCCGCCGTCGGGGAAGTGGACCTGTGCCGCTGAAGCACGCTGGAGCACATCGAGGCCATCGGCCAGGGAGGGTCCCGGCGCTTTTCACCTGCGGCAAGACGGGGGGCAGTGCACACTTCTCCGTCGTGGAGATCATCAAGGGCGAGCTACGGCGACTTCGGTACGGTCCCGGATCCGACGACCGTCGGCAGCGGCCGTTTCTCGTGCGAGTCCAGTTCACCGCCGAGGATCCGGCGCGGGTCGTCGCGGATGCCCGTGCTGTTCTGACGACCGTGGTCGAACGGATGGCTGACTGGCCCGCCTTTGGGCGGTGGCCAGAGCTGCTGCCGGGCTGGTTCGTGCAGCGATGCGCGCCAGAGCACGCGGAGCCGGAACCGGGCCTGTCCTTTGACGCCGGTGCCTGGCTGCGGAAGTGGCAGTCGATGACGCCCGAGCAGAAGGCAGACTTCAGTAAAGGGCCTTGGACGCTGTCGGGCTGGCTCTATTACTTCGACCCGACCGAGGAAGGCATGGGCGACGATCGCAGCTGGTGGTGGTGGGACGCCGGGGCGGATGAGTTGGGCAACGGCTGGGTTGAGGTCGCTACCACCGGCTGGCCGTTCGGCAGCGGTTCGCTGTCCTGGCTGATCGAGGCCAGCGGTGGCGTGGATCTCGCTTATGGAGGGTGAGCGTCATCGGTCAAGTCAGCTCCGATCCGCTGGGTCCGCCCAGCCCTGGCCTTGAAAAGGTCGAGCCGGGGGCCGGCCTCTAGACCTTCGCGGCCCCCGCAAGCGGCAAGATCGTTAATCCTTTTTCCAACCTGACTGTAAAAGCGACCTGCTGGCGATGACTGGCTGTGCACCCGGCATGGGCGGCACCGAAGCCCCCGTCCTCCGGAACGAGCCAGAGGG
>NZ_JBSFJX010000119.1:0-24118 GCF_053598275.1 Streptomyces sp. NPDC001156
TCCCGCCCCCCCGCCCCCCCCCCGTCGCCTGCCGCCCCCGCCTCCGCCCCCGGCCACCGCGCCGGCCGGGGCGCCCCCGCCGCCGCGGGGCCCCCCCCCCCCAACGCGTGGCCGATCAGGATCCGCCTCGCGTCCTGCGGCTTGGTCGTGAAGTCGCCGGAATCGCCGACGACGAGCTCACAAGCAGCACGTGCCGCGGGGCCTTTCGGACCATCGAAGTCGCGGGTCAGCCCGCGGAGGGACGCGGGGCGCGCAGGTGGGCGTGCTTCTCCAGTCCCTCCTCGTCGACCAGGGTGAGCATCGGTTTGCCCGGCGCGCACAGCATGGTCACGACGAACTTGGTCGGCGCGTCCGACAGGGCGTTGCCGTTCTGGTGGTGGATCACGTCACCGCCCGGTCATACCGCGCCTCACCGGCCTTCACCACGCGCTCCGGCTCACCCTCGAGCTCGAACCGGACCGCGCCCTCGATCACGTAGCCGAAACACGGCCCAGAGTGGCGGTGGGGAGGAGTCCCGGGGTCACCGGGAGGCCACTCGACGAGGACGGTCATCCCCGAAGCGCCCTCGGGAATGAAGCGTGGCTTGACGTCCGCCGGCATCTTGGGCCCGTACGCCGTGGGCCTCTCCTGCTCGGCAGTCCCGTCCTCTGAGTTGCTCTCCGGCACTGTGCTGCACCTCCGTAGGACCGCCCGGAACGAATGATCTCGCGTCGCCCACCGCCTCCTGGGCCGGTGTACCGACCCCTCGTTCGGCGGTGACCGCGTTCGTCGATTCCGGGTTCACACAACTTGCTCCGCAATCAAGACAAGGCACGGCCTGTATCTGTGACTCGCCCTGCGCTTGCTGCCTCGCACAGAGAGTTCCGAGACCGCCGCCCTGCCCCCGTCGACAGCCTCAACAGTCCGGAGCCCTCTGCTCGCTCATCCAGGGAGCTCGGCTCGGGAAGGGGCGGACGAGCCGACGATGAGCTGTGGAGACCAGCCAGGGTGGGCGTTCAACTCGTCCGTTGGGTACAGACGTAACCGCCCTCGACCGGGCACTCCTGTCGCCGGTCTCTCACAACACCGGATTTCGAACTCTGGTATGCGTCGTGACCGATCCATACCATGGCGGCGTGGACGAGATCCTGGCCAATACCGTGCTGTTCGCCGGGCTGCGTCCGGATGCGGCCCTCACCTTGGAGAAGGTGGCGCAACGGCGGCGTCTCGAACGAGGCGAGGTCGTGTTCCGGCTCGGCGATCTCGGTACTTCGATGTATGTGATCATTCGCGGCAAGATAGGGATGACACGTCCCGCCGGCGCCGACCGCGACAGTCTCCTGTCCGTACTGGGCCCCGGTGACCTCCTCGGCGAGCTCACTCTGTTCGACCCGGCGCCGCGCAAGGCCACGGCGACCGCACTGACCGACCTCGAACTGGCCGAGTTCACGGCGTCGGCCGTACGTCACTGGTTGCAGGAGGAACCCGATGCAGCGTGGCACTTCCTGCAACTGCTCGCTCGCCGGGTTCGGCGCATCAACGACGCCCTGGAAAACCTCCTGCACGGCCACATCCCGCACCGCGTCGCCCGCATGCTCCTCGATCTGGCCGCGAAGTTCGGTACCCCGACATCCGAAGGCGTGCGCGTCGACCACGGCCTCACCCAGGAACAACTCGCACACTACGTCGGGGCATCACGCGAGAGCGTCAACAAGTCCCTGTCCGAACTCGCCAGCCGGGGTGTCGTCCGCCTGGAACCTCGCTGCCTGGTGATCCTCGACATCACCAAACTGACCCACAAGGCGAACGCATGACGTTGCTCGGTCGAACCGAGCCGCTTCGCGTAGGTCACCCGTGTGAGCACTGAGAGCTGCGGAACACCACGGTCGGGCGGCCGAAGCAGAGTCGCTGTTATCGGGAACGCGAACCGAACCGCTCCGGGAGCAGTGGAGACCCCGGAGCGGTTCAAACGGCCGCACGGCTCCTGATCATGAGGAGCCGTGCGGCCGTGGTGTGCACCGGATGCAGACTTTGCTGCTCAATTCCAGGTGCTGACGTGAGCCGTTCGAGGTTGCTGGTGTGGCTGCTGTCGGGTGGGCTGCCCACCCAGCAGGCGTCGAGGCGGATCATGTTGATCGCGGTGACGGAGAAGGCGCGTTGAAGGCTGGCTTTCGGCAGGCCGTGGTAGCGGACCGGCGCGATGGAGTACGCCGCTACGGGGACGTACCGTTGATTCGGATGTGGAGCAGCTCCGCGGTGATGGGAGCGCCGAGCTGGCGAAGCAGGCCCAGCTCGTCACCGAAGAACCAGGCCTCGGCGACGAGGCCGTCCTGGATGCGCCACACGCCGCACTCCAGGACCTCCAGGCTCCGGTGGGTGGCCGGGATGCCGAAGAGCCGGCCGGTGTGGGTGCCGCGCAGGGTCCAGACGGCCCATACACGGTCGTCCTTGGCGATGATGTCCTCGATGGTGTCGACGCGGTCGGAGATCGAGTGGGCGTCGTATCCACGGCCGTCCTTCATGCCGGAGATGTCCGCCAAGGACGCGAATCCCCAGCGGTGGTGGCGCATATCGGGGCGCATGAATGTCCTGCGCTCGGCGAACGGCACCGAGCGCAGCCGCAGGATCAGGTCGATGTTGGCCTGTTCCTGCGGGGTGTGGCTGCGCGGATCGACGTCCGCCGACAGCGCCGCGGCGACCAGGCTGGGGACCGCGCTCATGCCGTCGCCCCCGCCGGGTCCCGTTCGACGAGCCAGTCCAGGACGACCCGGCCGACGCAGGTCGCGTCCAGCTTGGGCAGCAGCGCGGCGTGGACGGGGTGCTTCTGGTAGCGGTCCAGCGCGTCCTCGTCCGTCAGGCGCACCAGCATGCCGTGCGTGACCCCGGCGTCGAGGGACCGTGTGTGGACGTTCGGGCCGACGGTCAGTTCGATCAGGCCCGGCAGGACGGCGATGCCCGCAGCGAACGCGACGAGCGCCTCGGTCACCGCCTCCTCCGCGCCCGGTCGTGCCTTCACGACGACGATGTGTTCGATCATGGTGATTTCCTTCGGTCTACAGCGCGTTGACGGTGATCCCGCCGTCCACGACGAGCGATGTGCCGGTGATGTAGCCGGCCCGCCGGGAGGCCAGGAAGGCCACCGCGTCGGCGACCTCGGCCGACTCGGCCCAACGGCCTAGCAGCACGCCCAGCTTGGCGAGGTAGGCGTCGAGGAACTCCTCGCTCGTCTTGCCCCCCTTCTCCGCCGCCGCTGCGGCCCAGCCGACCCGCCACTCGGTGGCGACCAGGCCGGGGACCACGGTGTTCACGGTGATCCCCTCGGACGCGAGGTCGCGGGCCAGGTAGCGGGTGGCGTGGTGCGTGGCCGCGTTGTTGAGGCCGTGGGTGAGGGCTCCCTCCCAGACCGTCTCGCCGGCGACGCCGCCGATGTTGACGATCCGGCCGGCGCCGGTCGTGTCCAGCAGCGGGTGGAGCGCCCGGATGATCCGGAGCATGCCGACGGTCTTCACGTTCAGGTCGGCGGCCCAGTCACCGTCGTCCCAGAACAGCTGCCGGTCGAGCCGGCGCATCCGGTGGCCGGCGGCGATCACGAGGATCTGCACGCGGCCGAACTCCGACTCGATCTGGCGGGCGGCCGCCTCGACGGAGGTCCGGTCGGTGACGTCGGCCTGGATGCCGACGACCGGTCCAGGGTGTCCCAGCGCCCGCAGCTCGGCCACCGTCTCGTCGAGGGTGGTCTTGGTACGGGCGAGTAGGACCACGCCGGCGCCCTCGGCGAGCAGCGCCCCGGCCGCGGCCTTGCCGATGCCGGTGCTACCGCCGGAGATGACGGCCGTGGAGCCGGCGATTCCGAGATCCATGTGTGTCTCCGATCGGTCGGTCAGGACTGGGTGAGGACGAGCTCGATCTCCAGCGTGATCCGGACGAGGTCCGACACGATCGCGCCGCCGGAGTCGAGCGCGGCGTTCCAGGTGACGCCGAAGTCCTTGCGGTTGATCTCGGTGACGGCCGAGAACCCGGCCCGGATCGCGCCGCGATGGGAGATCGCCCCGCCGAAGACGGTGTCGAGCACCACCGGTCGGGTGACGCCCTTGATGGTCAGGTCGCCCGGGACGTTCCAGCGTCCGTCTTCGGTCGGCACCGCCGGGCCGCCGGTGAAGGTGATGACCGGGTGGGTCTGCGCGTCGAGGAAGTCCGCGGAGCGGATCAGCTCGTCGCGCTTGGGGTGACCGGCGCTCACCGAGGCGACGTCGATGTCCGCGCGCACGGTCGCGTCGAGCGGGTCGCCGGCCGGGACCTCGACGGCGCCGTTCACGGCGCCGAACCGGCCGGTCACCCGGGCCACGGTCATATGCCGTACGGAGAACTCGACGAGCGAATGGGCCGCGTCGACGGTCCAGACGCCGGGTTGGAGCGGGGTCTTGGTGCTGCTCTGCAGGGTGGTCACAAGGTTCCCTTTCTTCGGTTTCCCGGCTTTCGTGAGGGACGGTGTCGGTCAGCTGGTGGTGGCGGAGTACGCGACGTGCTCGGCGGTCTGCACGGGGTCGGTGAAGCGGGGCATCACCTCGTCGATGAAGCGGTGCAGCGAGCGGGTGCCGAGGGCCGGGCTCATCTGCCCGTAGAGGAAGACCAGCGTCATGTGGCCGATGCCGATGCCCTCGTATTCGCTGATCTTGCGGGCCACGGTCTCCGGGCTGCCGACGATCATGGCCTTCTCGAGGAAGTCGTCCCGGTCCACGGCCGAGACGCCGACGATGCTGGACTTGAACCCGGCCGCCGCCGCGGTCCCGCCGAATGACTTCTTCGACTGCTCGGCGAGGTAGTCGAGCGGCCCGGCGACGTCGGCCAGTGCGGACTCGTCGGTCTCGCCGACGTAGACCATCTTCTGCACCATCGACCATTCCCGGGCGAAGGCGAGCGTCTCCTCGTCGTGGCCGGACGCGTTGAGCGTGTCGTGGTAGAGCCGCCACTTGCGAGCGGTCTCGGGCACGGCCTCGCGGGCGGTCATCAGCACCCACCCGCGCTCGGCGGTGTGGACGATGCCCTCGTCGGACAGCGCGGCGCGGCCGAACCGCGGCCCCGGCTTGGTGTACGAGGTCGGCATGATCCGGCGGGTCAGCACGCCCTGGGAGTGCGGCGTGGCGTACTCCAGGTCCGGGTCGTCCAGAGTCTTGCGCCTGGCCTGCTCTGCGATCCGGATGACCTCGTCCATGAGGGCGCCGCGCTGCGCCGGGTCCCGGCCGAGACCCTTGTACTCCTGCGGGGACCCGCCCGTGCCGACGCCGATGATGCACCGGCCCCGGGTGAGGAGGTCGAGGGTGTTGCACGCCTCGGCGAAGTTCATCGGGTTCCACAAGGCCGGGACCGCGACCGACACCACCACATGAGCGTTCGTCAGTTGTGGTGCCAGGTACGCCCCGAACGTGAAGGGGTCGCCGTAGGTGTTGTAGCCCGTGAAGTGGTGCTCGGTGAGGCACACGCCGGCGAACCCGCTGCGGTCGGCGAGGATCGCCTGCGCCGTGACCGCGTCGATCACGTCGAGGTCGTGGTCGGGCCCCGGGGACTGCGCGTTCAGGTAGAGCGAGAAACGCATGATGATCTACTCCTTGGATCCGATGGATGCGGGATCGGACGGTGCGGGGCCCAGTTGCGGTGGATCCTGGGGATCCGGCCTGCGCAGATGGTTCGCCACCTCCGTGCGGAGCCTGACGAAGTCGGCCGTGGCCCTGGTGGCGATCTGGTCGCGAGGCGTCGGCAGCGCCACCCGGATGTCGGCGGCGACGGTGGCGGGCGGGCTGGTCAGCGCGATCACCCGATCGGAGATGTAGACACTCTCGTCGATGTCGTGGGTGACGAACAGGATCGTGACACCGAACAGGTCGCGCACCGCCAGGGTGAGGTCCTCCAGGTCGACCCGGGTCTGCGCGTCGACGCTGGCGAACGGCTCGTCCATGAGCAGGACCTTGGGGCGGCACGCCAGGGCGCGGGCGATGGCGACCCGCTGCTGCATACCGCCGGACAGCTGCCAGGGATAGCGGTTCCAGGCGTCGGCAAGGCCTACCGCCTCGAGGGACTCCTGGACCCGCGCCCTGCGCTCGGCGCGCGGCACATGTGTCGCTTTCAGCGGAAACTCGATGTTGGCGCCCACTCGCAGCCACGGGAACAACGAGCGGCTGTAGTCCTGGAACACGATCGCCAGATCACCGGGGACCCCCCGTACGGGCGCCCCCAGCACGCTCATCTCGCCCGCGGTGGGCTTGAGCAGGCCGGCGACACAGAGCAGCAGGGTCGACTTGCCGGTGCCGGACGGCCCGACGATCGACACGAGTTCCCCGGGGGAGACCGTGAAGGACACGTCGGCGATCGCGTGGTGCGTCACGCCGTTGGCGGCGTACGTGTGCGACAGCCCGCGTACGTCGATCACCGCCGTCCAGGTCGTTTGTACGTCGGTCACTTGCCTCGAACCCCCTTGTGCCAGCTCAGCAATCGGCTTTCCACGGTGAGGAAGACGGTGTTGACCAGATAGCCGGCGATGGCGAGCAGCACCATGGCGGCCCACATCCCCGTCATGTCGAAGTGCTGCTGGGCGGTGATGAGGCTGAAGCCGAGGCCGCTGGTGGCTACCACCCACTCCGAGAGCACCATGAGGATCAGCGCGAGGGCGAGCCCGATGCGCATCCCGGCTGCGATGGCCGGGGCGCTCGACGGCATCACCACCTGCGCCAACTGGCGCCACCGGCTCAGGTGCAGGGCACGCGCGGTGAGCCGCAGCCGGGGATCGACGGAAGCCGCCGCGGTCATGGTGTTGAGCAGGACCGGCCAGACGCAGCCGAACGCGATCAGTGCCACCCGCATGCCCGTGGACGCCCCGAACAGCAGCAGGAAGACGGGTACGACCGCAGGGGTGGGCAGCGCCCGCAGGAACTGCGCCGGCGGGTCGATGATCTGACGCGCGGTCCGTACGGCGCCCGCGAGGACCCCGACCACTACGCCGATCAGCGACCCGAGCAGCCAGCCCGCCAGCATCCGGCCCATGCTCGGCGCGACGTCGGCCATGAAGGCCGGAGTCACGAACAGGTGCGTGGGCGGGCCGGAGAACCAGTCGACGAGGATCCGGTCGAGGATCTCGGTCGGCGATGGGAAGAACAGGTTGCCGGCGTCGCGCGTCGCCCACTGCCAGGCGAGCAGCAGCAGGATGAGCACTCCGAACCGCACCATGGCGCCCTTGCCCAACCTGGCCAGCAGACGGACCTGGCGTCCCGGCCGGCGGAGTCCCGGTCGGCGGATCAGGCGGGCTGTCGTCACCATCATGACGTCCCCTCTCGTCCGTGCCATGGGAACGCGCGCCGCTCGACCGCGGTGGCCGCGGAGTTCACGGCCAGGCCGAGCAGTCCGGCGACCGCCACCGAGGCGTACACGAGATCGGCGTGGAAGCCGCCGCGGCTGGAGTCGAGAATGAACGCGCCGATCCCCCGGGTCGTGCCGATGATCAGCTCGGCGGCGACGGTGACCACCAGGGCCAGGCTGACCGCGATGCGCACGCCGGCGCCGATGGCCGGCGCCGCCGACGGGAGGACGACGGTGCACACCCGGCGCGGCCACTTCGCCCCGAACAGGCCGGCCGTCTGCAGAGCGACCCCGTCCACGTCCTGTACACCGTGCACGGTGTTGAGCAGGATCGGCCAGAAGGCCGCGACTGCGACCGCGAGGACCACACTCGTCTGCCCGAGCCCGACCGTGAGCGTCAGCAGCGGGATGATCGCCACCGCCGGCAGCGGTCGCAGCACGTCGATCACCACCCGGGTGGCCCGCAGGGCCGTGGGGAACAGCCCCAGCAGCAACCCGCAGATCACCGCGATCGGCGTGGCCACCAGCATCGCGAGCCCCGCCGAGGCGAGCGTGTACTCGATGTCGGACAGGAAGCGCGACGCGGTGAGCAGCGCGCCGAGCCGGGCCACGATCGTGGTGGCCGACGGCAGATAGCGGGGTTCGACAAGGCCGCTCCAGCTCACCGACTGGTCGGTGAGACAGATCGCGAGAAGGCCGACCAGCCCGCGGATGAAGGCGCTGCGCGCCGCCGCGCGTGCGCATCGGACGGACCAGCCAGGGCGCCGCGGCGCAGCCGTCGTGGTCGTCGCAATGCTCCGGGCTGTTCCGGTGCCGCCCTCCGTACGGGCCCGCGGCCCTGCCGTCCCCGGGCTGGTCGGTTTCCTGGTGAACATGGCCCGGTCAGCTCCCGGACGGGGCCGGCGCGGTGAACGACTTACCGGCGTCGATCTTGGCGGTGAGCAGGCCGTTGTCCACCATGAGGTCGGCCAGGGACTGCAACGCGGCCGTGTCCGTCACGTTCTGGATGTACGTCGGCAGCGTGATGCTGTTCGCCAGTTCATCGGTGACGCCGCTGTATTTGGGGATCAGCGCCCTGACGACGCTCTGGTCCGCGTCCGCCTTCCGGTTGGCGGCGGTGAGACCGTCGCGGAAGGCGGTGACCGCCTTCGGGTTCTTCCGCACGTACGTGTTGGTGGCGACGTACGCCCCGATCAGCATGTCCTTGTTGCCGCCGGTGAAGATGTCCAGCACCACCTTGGTCTTGAGGTGCTGCTTGATCTCGCTCTGGAACGGTTCGGGTGTGCACACCGCGTCGGTGACCTTGTTCTGCAGGGTGCTCTCGTGGTCGACCTGGGGCACCGTCACGAGGTTGACCTGCTTGGCGTCGACGCCGGCGGCCTTGAGCAGGTTCGGGACGGCGAGGGCGCAGGAGGAGGTCGGCGACGGGATGGCGACCTTCTTGCCGACCAGGTCGGCCGGCTTGACGATCCCCGAGCCGGCCAGGCTGAGCACGCGGATCTGACCGGACGCCCCCTGGTCACCGAGGGCGACGATCGAGATCGGCAGGCCCTTCGCCTGGGCGGCGAGAATGTCGGGCACAGTCGCCCACACGATCGGGTACGCGCCGGACATCAGCCCGACGATCGTGGACTGGGCGCCCTGGTGGGTGTGCATGGCGACCTTGATGCCCGCCTGTTGGAACGTCCCGGACGACACGCCGTACGCCGCGGCGGCGCTGGAGGCGTTCGGCGGCGCGTCGACCGTGATCGTGGACGCGGCCTCATCGGCCGCGGCCTGGGTCTTGCCGCCGGACGCGGCCGACGTCGCCCCCGGAGAACCGGAGCAGGACGCCAGAGCCGACGCCGAGATGACGGCCATGGTGATGTACACACATCGAGCGAGTCGGCTCGGCCGACCCCTATGTGCTCTGCTTGTCATCGACGATGCACCTTCCCTTCACTGTCGCTGTAGTGACGGGTGCGGCCTCGACAGCCCCCGATCGCAACGGTCCGCACTGACAGCTGCGCTGGTGAGTACCCGGCGGAATGACGGCTGGTCACCGCACGGGAATGAGCCTGTAATGACGCCGAATAAAAGCCGACGATGACCGCACGGGTCAATGAATCTCCGTGTGGAATCCTGCACTTCGTGGCGGGCGACCAATGTCTTGACCCGATGCCGTGCAGCGTGAATTGTTGAAGAGACCTCCGCCTACGGCCGGCGTGGTTGCCGCTTGCCGGCCATGGGTCAGGTTGCGGGCGGGGGCGGGTTGTTGACGGAGTGGATCTCGATCGGGCCGCCGGCCAGTGCGATTCCGCGCGATGTGGCCATCGACTCGATACAGGCGCATCACAGCAGTGAAGCGGCCGGACGGGGCTCGCGCCGCATGGGGCGGTGTACTTGGTGATGGCGTCGGCGCCTTTCGGGGACGACGACCACGAACCTGAACCGTGTCGGATTTTGCACAGACGATTGTGCCGGACGTGTATTCCCTGCTTCGCTGAACCGGCGATACGTCCCTGCCATGACATTCGAGGAGTCCGAATGAGCACGGCGTTCACCGACTGTATGTCGATGTCCCCCATCGTAAATCTGGCGGGTTACGGAGTTGAAGCCGACCATTTCCGGTCGCTGGCCGCCGCGCTTCCGACGGGCGTCACCGTCGTCACCACGCTGACGGCGGACGGCGCACCGGTCGGCATGACGTCGGGTGCCGTGTGCAGCCTGTCGTGCGAACCCCCGCTCGTGCTCACCTGCATCGCGAGGGGCTCGCAGACGCTGGAGGAGATCAAGCGGCGGCGGAGCTTCTGCGTCAACGTGCTGGCGTCCGGTGCGGACGCGATCTCGAACCGGTTCGCGGCCTCCGGCGGTGACAAGTTCACCGGCGTCGAGTGGCGGCCGGGACCGGGCGGGCTGCCGGTCCTGGCCGCGGGCACGACCGCGCACGCGGTCTGCGAGTTGTACCAGGTCGTCCCCGCCGGCGACCACGAGATCATCATCGGGCTGATCGTCGCCGGAGATTCCGACCCCTCGGGATCGCCGCTCGTGTACTACCGCCGTGCCTACGCGGGGTTCGACGCCCTCGCCTGAGTCTTGACGATCTCATCGATGCGCTCCGCCGACAGGGCGACGAGATGGCCCAGAACGTACTGGTCGGGAACAAAACACCACGTTCTCATGCTCGTTGACATCACACACGTTCTGTCCGGCCGCATGCGCCTCGGCCGAGGTAGCGTCGATGGTGCCCGCGGATCCGCCGAATTTGGCGAGGTACTCCTTGATGAACTGCTGGCTTCCGGTGCGGTTCACCAAAGGTGACCAGTCGTTCGAGGTGAATATCCCGGCGACATTGCCCTTCCCGGCTATGTTGGGGAAGTTGACCGGTCGTTCGCGTCGTTCGGCATGAACAGCCACTGAAGGTTGAAACGCTGCTGGATCATGGCCCGCACCATCTCGTAGGCGTCCTCGCCCTGTGTGCCCGCGATGACCATATCCGGGCGGGTGGCGACGATCCGTGACACGGTGGGCCCGACGTCGGCTTGTTCGCTGGGGTAGGTCTAGTTCAACACGGTCGTGATGCCCGCGGCCTGCAACCGCCGGTGCATCGTATCCACGACAGAGGTGCCCTGCATACTGGCGGGCAACCGACTGGCAGCCGTTGTCCAATCCTGCACAACAAGGGCTGGCAAATGGGGAAAGCGACTGGGAATGGGTGGCTGCTCGATACTGTCGGCACCAAGCACCAGCCGGCGAGGGGAAGTTGGGGACTGGGAAGGCAGGCGAGGACAGCAAGGCAAAAAGGGCGAGGAAGCCAACGCGAGTAAGGAGAAGGCAGCGAACCGTGCCCGGAGTTTCATCGCCACGATCACCGGTTGCCGGCGCAGCACGGCGCCCCCAGCCGGTCGGCCGGTATCTGCGCGCCGGTACGGGGGTGTGTGCCATGTGGGATCGCCGTTGCTGGGCCGCCACCGGCCGGGTAGCGACCCGGCAACGGCCGCTGCCCTGCCCTCGGTCGGTGTCCGTGGGCAGGGCCTGCGGGGAAGGGCCGCCGGCGTGCCACCTACCGCGGCGCGGCTCCCAGGTAGAGGCGGGCCACCTCAGGATCATCCAGCAGTTCGGCACCGCTGGCGACGAGGCGGACCCGGCCTGCTTCGAGGACGGCTCCGACGTCGGAGGCGGCGAGACCGGAGCGTGCGTTCTGCTCGACAAGGAGCACGGTGCGGCCGTCGGTGGCGAGTTGCCGGATGCTGGTGAAGACCTGCTGCCGGGATTTGGGGTCCAGCCCGATGGAGGGCTCGTCGAGAAGGATGAGTGCGGGGTCGAGGATCAGGGTCCGGGCGAGTTCGACTTGCTTCTGCTCGCCGCCGGAGAGCGAACCGGCGTGCTCCCGCGCCCGTTTGGTGCAGATGGGAAAGGCCTCGACGGCCTGTTCGAGGCGGGTCTGCACCACTTTGCGGTCCTTGAGCGTGTAGCCCCCCATGAGGAGGTTGTCCCACACGGTCATCGCCGGGAACAGGCTACGGTCTTGGGGGACGTGGACGATACCGAGCCCCAGCCGTTCCCTGGGCGAGAGCTTGCCTAGGGGTTCGCCGCGGAAGGCGACGGTGCCCTCTTTCGGCCGCAGCAGCCCGCTGATGGTCTTCAAAACGGTCGACTTCCCCGCCCCGTTTGGGCCGATCAGGCAGGTGACGGTGCCGGGTTCGACGATCAGATTCACGCCCTTGAGGATGTCGCCGGCACCGTAGCCGGCCACAACGGCGTCCAGGGTGAGGATCGGGGCCATGGTCAGCTCCCCAGGTAGGCGTCGAGGACGAGAGGATTGGTTTGGACCTCGCCGGGTGTTCCGGTGAAGATCCGCTTTCCCTGATCGAGCACGATGACCGGGTCACACAGCCGCATGACGAAGGTCATGTCGTGTTCGACGATGAGGAAGGTGACTCCAACCGCGTGCCGTTGCCGGATGTGGCGTTCCATGGTCTCGATCATGACGGGGTTGACGCCCGCGGTGGGCTCGTCCAGGAGCACCAGCTTCGGGTCGCTCATCAATACGGCGGCGAACTCCAGCAACTTGCGCTGACCGTAGGAGAGTTCGGAGGCAAGCAGGTCGGCGATGGGTGCCAGCCGGAACTCCTCCAGCAACTGGCCCGCCCGCTGCCGGTCGGCTCGGCTCACCCGCCGGGTCAGCAGCTGTCGCCAGCTGTAGCCGCCGGCGACCACCAGGTTCTCCTCGACGCTCAGATGCGGGAAGACCCGGGCCTGCTGGAAGGTGCGGGACAGACCGCGCCGGTAGAGGGTGCCGGCGTCCAGGCCGGTGACCTCACGCCCGTTGAACCTTACCTGGCCGCTGTCGGGCCGCAGGTATCCGGTGATCAGGTTGAACAGCGTGGTCTTGCCCGACCCGTTGGGGCCGATGAGGGCGGTGACGGTGTCGTGCTGGACGGCGAACGAGCAGGAGTCGATCGCCAGCGTTCCGCCGAATGCCTTGGTGGCGTCGGTCACCTCGAGCAGTGCCGTCACAAGTGGCCTCCTTCTGTGGTCGGCACGGGGGCGCCGGGGGCCGTTCGCGGGGTGGACAGGCCGGCGTCGACGATTCGGGCCCGGCTGCGCCGCCGGATCATGTCCTGGACGGTGGGCAGGATGCCGCGCGGCAGCAGCAGCATGATCAGCAGGAACACCAGGGCATAGGCGATGAGATAGACCTGGCTGCCGCCGAGCTGGTAGGCGAGGTACTGCTGGGCGGATTCGAGGATGAAGGCACCGATGACCGGACCCCACAAGGTGGCACGGCCTCCTAGGAAGGTCATCAGGACGATCGCGATCGTGATCAGCGGGTCGATGGCGAACTGCGGGTAGATGAAGCCCTCGTAGTAGCCCCAGACCGCGCCCACCATAGCCGTGAAGCCGACGCTGAGGGCGAAGGCCAGCAGCTTGACTCCGGTGGTGCGCACGCCGATGCCGCGAGCCTTGTCCTCGTCCGCGCGTATCACGACCAGACTCAGTCCGACCTTGGTGCGCATGATCGCGTACGTGACTGCCATCGCCATCGCGAGCAGCACCAGCAGGATGTAGTAGAAGGGCCGGTCAAAGCTGGCACCCGAGAAGGGCGGCTGTGGTAGGGCCAGCCCCTGTGCGCCTCCGGTGATGCCGTGCAGGTTGAACGCCAGGGTCTGGGTGACGAACAGCAGCGTGATGGTGACGATGGCGAAGACATCGGCCCGAGTGCGCATCGCCACTGCCGCGATGGGCAGGCCGAGGATGGCACCGAGCAGGCCGATCACCGGCAGCGCCCAGAACGGTTCGTAACCGCTGGTGACGGAGTGGTGGGCGAACCACAGTCCTTCCACGTAAGCGCCGATGCCGAAGAAGGCGGCGTGGCCGAGGGAGGGATAGCCGGCGAATCCACCGACGATGTTCCAGGCGCTTGACATCACCGCGAACATCAAGGTGAAGATCAGCATGTTGAGCGCCCAGTGCGCCAGATTGAACGACGGCAGGGCCGCCAGCACGGCGAAGAAGACGAGGGCGCGTGCTGCGCCACGGAACGCTTTCATATGGCCCCCCTGGTCGCAGTGCCGAACAGGCCTCGCGGCCTCAGGAGAAGGATGAGGAGGATGATGACGAAGTACGTCATGCCGGACCAGGACGGTGAGAGTGTCGAGGCGACCACGGCGGAGGAGACCGACACGATCACCGCACCGATCACGGACCCGACCACGCTGCCCAGACCACCGAGCAGGACGATGGACAGCAGCAGCGAGATCAGGTCGTAGTGACTGCCGGAGTTGAAGGGATACAGCAGTCCGTAGACGGAGCCGGCTGCTGCCGCGGTTGCCGACCCGAGCCCGAAGCCGAGGGCGGACACGCGTTGGGCCTCGACGCCGAGCAGGCGGGCGGCGTCCGGATTCTGCACGGTGGCGCGCACGGCCCGGCCGAAACGCGTCCGGTTCAGCAGCAGGTACAGAAGGCCGAGTGCCACGAGCGAGAGCAAGAAGCCCCACAGCCGCACCAGGGTGATCTGGTAGCCGAAGACGGTCCAGCTGGCGTTGATGTAGGAGGTGCTGACACTTCGGTAGTTGGTCTTCCACATCACGCTCATGACGCCCTCGATGAGCAGGGCGACGGCGAAGGTGACGAGCAGGCTGAGTTCGGAGCGGTCCTCCCTCTTCAGCGGCCGCAGGAAGCACACCTCGACCGCCATCCCGAGCGCGAACATCACGACCGTGGTGATCGGGATGGCCAGGAACGGGTCGATGCCGAAGGAGGTGAACAGCTGATAGGCCAGGTAGGCGCCCAGGATGACCATGGCTCCCTGCGCCAGGTTGACGACCTTCATGATGCCGAAGATCAGGGTCTGCCCGGAGGCCATGAGCGCATAGACGCCGGCGGTGAGGATGCCGAGGATGAGGGCCTGGATGAGGCTGTGCATGGCCTGTGTCACCCGCCCCAGTTCGGCTTGGGGTAGACCGGCGCGACCCGGGCGACACCCGCGGGGTAGACGGGCAGGAGCTTGCCGCCCTGCCACTGGACGAGGGAGAACTCGCCGGTCGGAGAGCCGTCGGCCTTCCAGGCCAGGCTCCCGAGCAGAGTGGGCCAGCTCCCCGAGTGCAGGGTCTGGGTGATCGTGGCGTTGTCGAGCTTGCCGGTCTTCTTGGCGACCTCTTCCAGCAACTGTCCGCAGGCGTAGGCCTCGGCGGACGTGTTGTCGATCTTCTGCGCGGTGCCGCCGTACTTCTTGAGGTACGCGGCGGTGAATCCGGCGCTTCCCGGTGCGGCGGACCCTGGATACCAGTCACCTGACGACATGACGCCCGTGGTGTTGCGGGCACCCACCTTGTCGGGGAACTGTTGCGGGGAGTTCGCGCCGTTCGACAGGAACATGAACTTCGGGTTGAAGTGCAACTGCACCAGTGCCTTGACCTGCTGGTAGGCGTCCTGGGTCTGGGTGCCACCGACCAGGACGTCTGGGTGAGCCGCGGCAACGCCGGTCATCACCGGGGAGAGGTCCTGGGTCTCGGCCGGATACACCTGCTTGTAGACGGTCTTGATGCCCGCGGCCTCGAACTTGGCTCGGACGCTTTCGGCGACCGGGGCGGCGAACGGGTCGTCCAGCTCCGCGTAGGCGGCGGTCTTCGGCCGCTTGCCGGCCGGGAGCGACAGTATCCAGTTGGCGAACACGTCACCGGAGCGGGTGGAAGGAGCCGGCTGGACGAAGAAGAGGTTGTGCAGGTGCTGTTCGAAGACTTTCGGACCCCCGCCGGCCGGCTCGAGAAAGGCGTATCCGTACCGCTTGGCGACCTGCGCCGCCGGTATGGTGAGCAGGCTGGAGAACGGGCCGAACACCAGGCCGACATGATCCTGGTTGATGAGATTCTGGTAATTGGTGATGACCTGGGTGGGGCTGGACAGGTCGTCGACGATCTTGATCTGCACCTTCCTGCCGAGCAGGCCGCCCTTGGCGTTGACCGAGTCGGCCCACAGTTGGTAGCCGCGCTGAACGGCCTGACCGGAGTCGGCGAAGTCCCCGGTGAGCGACACCGAGGCACCGATCACGAGCGGGCCGTGGGTTGATCCGGCGTCATCTGAGCCAGAGGTGGCGCAGCCGGTCGCTGCCAGTGCACAGGCAGCGACAACCGCGGTCAAGGCTTTCCGGCGACGTGCGTTGCGTTTCATGGGTCGTCCTTGTGAGTGGCGTGTGGAGAGGTCATCGCACCAACCGGGCCTGTGGCCCCATCGGCCGGTCCGCAGCCGAACTGGACGGACCCGGTGGAGCAGTGGCGAGGAGGCGGGCTGCGCGGACGCCGTCCCTTCAGCTGGGTTGGGCAGCGTCACCGGCACGACATGGTCGTCGGCGAGCAACTCAGGGAATTCACGATCGTGACACCGCGCGCGGCAGGGGTTCGGCCTTGTCGCGGGTGCGGTTGGACACCGCCATGTCGTGTCCGGCGTTCCACGGCCGCGCCGCGAGCTGGAGGCCAATGCGCCCGGTACCGATCCATCCCGGGTGCGGACGGTCTACGACCGGGTTTGACATGCTGCCCCATCTCTTGAGAACGGCACACCCACCGGCCGGTCGCTGCAATCGGATACGGCACCGCCCGATCCTGGCGGAGTGACCGATCGAGAGAAGGGCAAGTGGCTGGACAACGGTCGCCTGGTCGTCCCCGTGGCCGCAGTTGCGACCAGACGCTTGGCAATCGGTTGCACGATGCCCCATGTTGTGGAGCGCGCCAAGCGGTGTCAAGAGGTGGGAGGGCCTGTCTTGTCGCTGGGCAGGACTACACCTGATGTGCGAACGGTTGTAGTGATGGCCGGACTTCCTTAGAGTGCCGCCGTGAGCAGCCGGGCGACGATCTCCGATGTGGCGCGCCTGGCGGGGGTACACAAGTCCACCGCCTCCCGCGCCCTGAACCCCGCCACCAGCACTCAGGTGAAGACGGCCACAGCCCCGCGCGTCCTGCGGGCGGCCAGGCAACTGGCTTCGACGCCGGGTGTTTCCCCCCGACGCCGCCAGTCTGCCACCGGACCTCCTGGCAGATGGTCTGCGACCGGACTTCCACCGGCAGGTGACAGCGAGCTGCCAGCCGAAGATCACCTACGTCATCAAGGCCTCCAGTCTGCTGGGCGCGCGCAAGCGCGAGGCTAAGGGAGCAGGAGCATCGGCTTTGGTGAACTCGCTCATCCAGCGCGCTGCGTCGGCGCCGTCGACGGCCCGGTGGTCGACGGAGAGCACCACGCGCATGACAGTCGCCGTAGAAAGTGTTCCGTTGTCGCTGACCACCGGCTCTTGGCGGCCTGCACCGACGGTTGGGATGGCCGCCTGGGGCGGGTTGATGATGACGGCGAATTCCTCCACCCCGAACATTCCGAGGTTGGTGATGGTCAGGGTTCCGCCCTCAAGGTCGCTCTGGGCTAGCAGCCTGTCTCGGCAGAGCCTGCATATCGTGCCCCGAACAGCCTGTCGGCGACCTTCATCGGTCAATCCCTGCACCGAGGAGGTGTCGACGCTCTCGCAACCGGCCGGGGTGATCGCTGTAGGCAGGTTGTGATCAGGTCACGGTTGACCTCATACGTGTCTTGCGGGATGTGTCTCAGCCGCGCGTCGGCTTGCGGTCCACGGCATCCGCAGTCGAATCCCTGATGACCAGACGTACGGGGAGCAGCACTGTTTTGGCCGCCGACACCGTGTCGTCCGAGCGGTCCAGCTGTTCCAGCAGCAGGCGCGCGGCTTCCGCGCCGAGTTCGTGATGTGGCACATGGACGGTGGTCAGCGGCGGCTGGAACTCGTCCGCGAACTGCATGTCGTTGAACCCGACAACGGAGACGTCCTGCGGGCAGCGCAGCCCCCTGGCGCGCAGCACATGCAGCGCTCCGAGCGCGATCAGGTCGTTGCCGGCGACGATCGCCGTGGTGGCCGGGTGGCGGTCGAGGAGTTCATCCGTGGCCTGCTCTCCCGCCGCCACCGTGTACGCCCGGGCCGGTATGACCGGTGCCTGGTCCGGGTCGATCCCTGCGCTCTCCATTGCATGCCGAAACGCCCGGGCTCGGGTGATCCCGGTAGACATGTCCTGTGGGCCGGACACGTGGGCAACGTAGCGGTGCCCTCGCTCCAGCAGATGCTCGACCGCGAGCGACACGCCGGTGCTGTCATCGCCCGCGACGAACGGGAAGAGCGTCCGGTCGGTGCAACGGTTGAGGAGCACGATGGGCACTCCGGACTTGCGCGCCTCCTCCAGCAGCGGGTGGTGGCGCCGCGCGGTGGCGACGATGAACCCGTCGACCTGACGTCCCAGCAGGACGTCGAACTGGTGGCGCTCTTTGACCTCGTCGCTGTCCGTATTGGCCAGCAGCGCGGTGTAGCCCCGAGGCGCAAGGGCCGCCTCGATGCCCCGTGCCATGGGCGGGAACAGCGGATTGGTGAGGTCCGGCATCAGGACCCCAACCGTGAACGAACGGTTCATCCGCAGGCTGCGGGCGGCGGTGTTGGGGGTGAATCCCAACTCCTCAGCTGCGGCCCTGACCCGCCTGGCCGTCACTGGGCTCACTCGGCCGCTCGTGCGGGGGTTGAGGGCACGGGACGCCGTGGCTTTGTGGACTCCGGCAAGTCGTGCGACGTCGGACAGGGTGGGGCGCGTACTCACGGGCGCAGTCTAGGGACGTCCGCCACGTCACCACAACCGATCGCCTTGGCCTGCAACGACCAGCACTTCAACCCCTTGACAGGCCTGTAGTCGCGGAGCAAGCATTATTTGGCAATCGATTGCAGATCACATAAGGCGAGTGTCACGCCTGCACCGCCCGATCCGGACACGTTGTGTAATCACCACAGATCAAGTGTTCCCTTTCTCATCGCATGCTCGGCATTACCGGGGTTCTCTCAAAGCAACCGAGTGCATGTCACCGAGCCTGTCTCGGCTTCTCCGCTGCGGCAGGGACTACCGCCGGTCGGCGTGCCGGCTTGCTGAGCCGTCTTCCAGGAGTGAGGAAAAACCATGACGTACGTCGCCACGGACCGCCCCCGCATCGGCTGGATCGGTACCGGCCGTATGGGATACCAGCTGGCAGGCCGTCTGCTCGACGCCGGCCACGATGTCGCCGTCTACAACCGGACCCGGGCCAAGGCGGAACCGCTGTCCGAGAAGGGCGCGACGATTGTCGACTGGCCCGAGGAACTCGCCGACCGGGACGTCGTGTTCGTGATGGTATCCGCCTCCGCGGACCTGGAGTCGGTCACCACCGGCCCCGGGGGCGTGCTGACCGCGAAGAACGGCGCACCGGGCGTACTGATCGACAGCTCCACGGTGTCCACCCAGGTCTCCGCCCTTGTACGGGCAGCGGCCGCCAAGCGCGGCACCGATTTCCTGGCTGCGCCGGTCAGTGGCAACCCGAAGGTGATCACGGCCGGCAAGCTGACCGTCGCGGTCTCCGGCCCACGCGAGGTGTTCGACGCCGTCGAGCCCATGCTGCACCTGCTGGGCCGCGGCGTGACCTACGTCGGTGAGGACGAGGTGGCCCGCCTGGTCAAGATCGCGCACAACGTCTTCCTCGGTGTCGTCACCCAGTCGCTGGCCGAGATCACGCTGCTCGCGGAGAAGGGCGGCGTCAAGCGCTCAGCGTTCCTTGAGTTCCTCAACGACTCGGTGATGGGCTCGGTCTTCACCAAGTACAAGTCGCCGGCGTTGGTCAACCTGGACTTCAAGCCGACCTTCACCAACATCCTGCTGCGCAAGGACTTCGACCTCGGACTGGCCGCTGCCCGCGAACTGGAGGTTCCGATGCCTGTGGCCTCGGCCACCGCGCAGTTCGTCCAGGCGGCGATCGGTGCCGGTCACACCGAAGAGGACTTCGCCACCCTGATCCTCGAGCAGGCACGCCGCTCCGGCATCACGCTGGAACCGGAGAACGTGACGATGGACGACGGCCTGACCCTCCGATCCTGAGCGCTCGGCCGACCAGCACCAGGAGCCCGTACGGGTTCGGCAAGCCCGCCTACAGGAGGCCACGCCCCTCCTTCGACCGCCCGCACGGCCCTTCGCCGGGTTCCTGGGCAACGTGACAAAGGACGAACCACACGATGACAGTGACGAGCGCGAGCGCCTTGCGCCCCATTCCGGCCCACGGCCACAGCGCAGTCGATTACGAAATGCGCGTGGACTACGACCGGCTGCGGTCCTACCGACTGGAGCGCACCCGTGGTGCGCTGGACGCCAGCGAATGCGGTGCCTTCCTGCTGTTCGACTTCTACAACGTCCGCTACACCACGCAGACATGGATCGGCGGCGCCCTCGGGGACAAGATGACCCGTTACGCCCTGCTGACCCGTGGTGGAGACCCGGTGCTGTGGGACTTCGGTTCCGCCGCGAGGCATCACCAGTTGTTCGCCCCGTGGCTGAAGCCCGAGAACTCCCGTGCCGGCATGCTGGGCATGCGCGGCGCCATCGCTCCGGACGCCGGCTTGATGGCCTCGGCGGTACGCGAGATCAAGGGCATGCTCGAGGACGCCGGTGTGGCGGACCTGCCGGTCGGTGTGGACATCGTCGAGCCGCCGTTCCTGTTCGAGATGCAGCGGCAGGGTCTGAAGGTCGTCGACGCCCAGCAGATGATGCTCGACGCCCGGACCATCAAGTCGCAGGACGAAATCGCCCTCCTGTCCATGGCCGCGGCCATGGTGGACGGCGTCTACCAGGACATCGTCGACGTACTCAAGCCCGGCATCCGGGAGAACGAGATCGTTGCGTTGGCCAACAAACGCCTGTACGAGATGGGCTCCGACCAGGTCGAGGCCATCAACGCGGTCTCCGGCGAGCGCTGCAACCCGCACCCGCACAACTTCTCCGACCGCCTCATCCGCCCCGGCGACCAGGCGTACTTCGACATCATCCAGTCCTATAACGGCTACCGCACCTGCTACTACCGCACTTTCGCGGTCGGCAGCGCCACCAGCTCGCAGCGTGACGCCTACACCAGGGCCCGCGAATGGATGGACGCCGCCATCGCCGTGGTGAAGCCGGGGGTCGGCACCGACCAGGTGGCTCGGGTGTGGCCGGCCGCGACGGAGTTCGGTTTCGCCAACGAAATGGCCGCCTTCGGCCTGCAGTTCGGCCACGGGTTGGGCCTCGGTCTACACGAGCGGCCCATCATCAGCCGACTGAACAGCCTGGACAACCCGGTGGAGATCCAGGAGGGTATGGTCTTCGCCCTGGAAACCTATTGCCCGGCCTCGGACGGCTTCTCCGCGGCACGCATAGAAGAGGAAGTCGTGGTCACCGCCGACGGACCACAGATCCTCACGAAGTTCCCGGCGCAGGAACTATTCGTCGTCAACGCGTACTGACGGGACCCACCCAACGGCCCGGCCCGTGCACCGGGCCCGTGCTCCCGTGCCACGGCACACGCGGTGCTCATGGTCCCATGAGCCGGGGCCGTCCTCGCCCCTTTCCGGAGGCCGGCCCCGTATGAAACCGCCCGGCAGCACCCTTCGCCGCGAACCATGACGACTGCCGGGCGGCGATGAGTCGCTCGCCCGCCAGTTCGTGCTGGGACGCGGCCGAGTTCGAGATCTGCGCCCACCGCTTCCTGCACGTCGGTGAACGCGGTTGGGGAGCGGCCCTGGTCAACGATTCGACGTACGGCCATGACGTGACCCGCGACATGCCTGCCGACGGCGGTACCACCACCACCGTCCGGCTGTCGCTGGTGCGTGCGGCGCGCTTCCCCGACCCCGAGGCCGACCAGGGCAGCCACCGGCTGCGGTACGCGTTCGTCATCGGCGCGGACATCGCCGACGCGGTGCGCGAGGGCTACCACCTCAACCTGCCCGAGCGGACCCTCCCCGGCACCGCACAGGTCGCTCCGCTCGTCTCCGTGGACAACGAGGCGGCCGTGATCGAGGCGGTCAAGCTCGCCGACGACCTCTCCGGCGATGTCGTCGTCCGACTCTACGAAGCCCACGGCGGTCGTGCCCGGGCGCGGCTGGTCACCGGGTTCGAGCTGTAATCTGCGGTCTCCACGGACCTGCTGGAACGCCCGCTGGACGAACCCGGAGCCTACGAAGTCACGGGCGAGGGGATCCAGTTGGCGCTGCGTCCGTTCCAGATCGTCACCTTGCGGCTGAGCGTACGAGGATTGCGGTGAAGCCCACCCTGGTGGCCGGGATCGACATCGGCGGCACCAAGATCGCGGCAGGGATCACCGACATGACCGGCGCCTTCCTCGCGGTGTCCCGGCGCAGGTGATCACCATGCAGCATCCCAGCCACCGCCGAAGGCTCGGCACGCAGGCTCCCACGTGCAGCGATGACGGTGCGAGCCCCACAGCATCGTCTGCCCTCTTAAGGACCTGCACTCCTACAGGCGCGGCAACAACCGCGGGCGTCCCGCCGCCAGGCCGGCGGCGGGACGCCCGGTTGGTGTTTCGAAGGGTCAGCTGCCGTGAACGGCGCTGACGAGGTCAGGCAGGAGCTTCGCCGCGTTCGGCGTGCCCAGCCCGGTGACGGGGTCCCATCCTGCGGTGGCCGAGTAGCCGGGGACCGAGGTGTCGGTGATGTTGTTGCCCACGGTGACGTCGTTGAAGTCCGCCGCGTAGGTGGCCGGGTCCGAGGCGAGCTTGTACAGAGCCGGGTTGATCAGTCCGAGTCCACCGTGGTTGATCTGGGCGGCGATGGAGACCAGGCCCGCCCACTCGGGGCACGCCAGCGACGTGCCGCCGATGTCGTACCAGCCCGTGCTGCACGGTGCGCCGCCGCACTTCAGCCCGCTCAGGCCGTCGGGCGGGAGGGACAAGTACACCAGGGCTCCCGTCGACGGGCTCGCCTGCAGGGAGACATCCGGAACGCCGCGCATCGCGCCGATGGAGGTGCTGCCGGTCGGCAGCGCGCCCGACTGGTAGTCCGGCTTGGCGAAGATGCTGCTGTAGCCGCCACCGGAGCCGACCCAGGAGATCTCCGACTGGCCGGGCGCCTTCTGGCAGGCTCCCGGCGGGGAGACACTGTCGACGACCCTGCCGCTGGTGGCACGCGGGTCGGTGCACAGGTTCGTGCCACCGACTCCGGTGACCAGCGGGTCGGACGCGGGCCACTCGACGGCGGGATCGGTGAGCGTCGATCCACCCTTGCCCACAGGCGCCTTGAGCGAGCCCACGCTTCCGCTGTCACCTGACGAGCCGAGAACGGTGACACCGTTCTGTGCCGCCGCCTTGTAGGCATCGCGCAGGTTCTCCAGCGACCGGGCGTTGTGGAAGGCGCCCTCCGCGGAGGCGAACGACTGGGAGATGACGGTCGCGAGGTGGTGCTCGACGACGTACTGCTCGGCAGCCATCATCTGCGGGAAGCCCTGCACCCCGAGGGTCTCGGCGGTGGGCGTGGTGACCAGCAGGATGTTGGCGCCGGGTGCCATGGCGTGGGCGGTCTCGACGTCGAGAGCCACCTCCAGCGCCCACGCGCTCTTGTCCTCCTGCCCGGGGCTGTTGCTCGTGGACGGGGGTGCCTTGGTGGCGGGCGAGCCCTGCAGATGAAGCTCGCTGAAGGTCGGCATGCCGGGCGCACAGGTGACGCCCTCTTCGCCGCACATCGATGCGATGCCGAATGCCTGGTCGAAGACGTGGAGGTCGTGGGCCATGGTGTCGCTGCCGTAGGCGTCGACGATGGCGATCGTCTGACCGCGGCCATCGTTTCCGGCCGCGTGCAGCGGGCCTACGTTGTAGGCCGCCTGGACGCCCTGGGGGGTGAAGCAGCGACGTCCCACCGACGCGCACTGGGATTGAGTCGGTGGAGTCTGGCTGGTCGTCAACTGCGTGTAGTCGGCCACGGTTGGCCGTACTTGCGGATAGGTTGCCTGGTGGGCAGCGCTACTGGCGGGTACGGCGCCGGCCGCTGCGAGGCTGAGGGTGCCCACCCCCGCGAGCAGCCACCGTCTGATGCTGCGTGCCATCAGAGTCCTCTCTTGAGATTGAAAGGGGACTTGCGTGTCCGCCCCTCAGGTGGGGGGTGGTGGCACAGGGGTTGCGGACGGGGGCGAGGCTATCCCTCACGGTTGTCGGACGGAAAGGGTCGTCCTGTCAACAACGATCAAAAAAATTCGGCTGGATCGTTGTGTGGCGGTGCTTGCGCGTTCGGATCCCTTGGGCGGTGCCGTGGCGTGGTGGGTGCGTCCGTAGGCGCGCAGCACGCGGCGCGGCAAACCCACCAAGATATTCAAACCTCGAGTTTCAGGCGCATCGTGCTAGTGTGACGCGCCGGAAATGGCGAGTCTAAGTATTTAGCTTGTTTCAGTTCCGGGTGGGGAGATCTTGGCGAGGTAGTCGGCGAGCGAGTTCA
>NZ_JBSFJX010000120.1:0-24099 GCF_053598275.1 Streptomyces sp. NPDC001156
CGCGCGCCCCGGGTGGGGGGGGGGCCGACGGAGCGGTCGACGGCCGGCGGTGGTGGCGGTCGGTCAGCCGACCGTCCACTTCTGGTTGGCGCCACCGGAACACGACCAGATCTGGAGCCGCGTGCCGTTGGCGGAGTTGTTTTCCGTGACGTCCAGGCACTTGTTCGCCTGGGGGTTCACGATGTCGTGGGCGGCGGTCACCGTCCACTTCTGGTTCGGTCCGCCGGTGCAGTCCCACAACTGGACCTTGGAGCCGTCCGCGGTGCCGTTGTTCACGACGTCAAGGCACTTGCCGAGCGCCCGCAGGGTGCCGTCCGAGCCCACCGTCCACTTCTGGGCGGCGGTGCCGTTGCAGTCGTAGAGCTGGACCGCTGTGCCGTTGGCGGGATTCGCCCCCGCCACGTCCACGCACTTGCCCGCGAGCCCGGTGATGGCGCCACCAGTACCGCCGGAGCTGTTGCTGGTCGTCACCGACACCGAGTCCACCACGAGTTGCTGGGGGAACACGGTCGAGCCGTCGGGGTCGCCCGGCCAGTACCCGCCGACGGCGAGGTTGAGGATCAGGAAGAACGGCTTGTTGAACACCCAGGTCTTCCCGCCGAGATCGGCCGGGGTTCGCCGCTGGTAGACATTTCCGTCCACGGACCAGGTGATCGAGTCCGGAGCCCAGTCCACGGCGAAGGTGTGGAACGCGTCCGCGAAGGCCTGGCCGCCCGGCAGCGAGTACGGGGCGCCTATCCCGCCGGAGCCCGAGTAGCCGGGCCCGTGGATGGTGCCGTGGACGGTCGAGGGCTCGTAGCCGACGTTCTCCATGATGTCGATCTCGCCCGAGTCCGGCCAGTTGACCGGTGTCCCGAGCATCCAGAACGCGGGCCACATGCCCTGCCCGCGCGGGATCTTCATCCGGGCCTCGACGTGGCCGTACTGCGCGGTGAACTTCCCTGAGGTGTTCAGCCGGGCCGAGGTGTACTGGCAGGTGCCGTACCAGCACTGGTAGCCCGCCGGGTTCTCACGGCGGGCCGTGATCACCAGATGGCCCTGGCCGTCCAGCGCCGCGTTCTTGTTGCCCGACGTGTAGTACTGCCGCTCATGGTTGTTGACGTTGTCGCCGGTCTCGATCTGCCACTTGGAGGAGTCGACGGCGGACCCGGCGGGGCCGTCGAAGGTGTCGGAGAAGACGGTCGCGTCCGCCGCCTTCGGGGCCGCGTGGGCGGGGCCGGTGAAGGCCGAGGCGGCGAGCACCGCGGAGAATGCGGCGAGTAGACATCTGCGGAGCAGGCGCGGGGAGTGCATGACGCTCCCTTCCGTACGGCCGCCCGGACACGGGTGGGCCGACTGAGGTGGGGGGTGTGGGCACGGCCGGGAGCGCCGGCCGCGCCGCAGGGTTCCGTGGGGCGTTGATTCGCTTCTTGATTCAAGAGATGAAATAAGGGAGCGTCAAGGCCCTGGTACGGACCAATAGTTGAGCCCTTGCCGCGCGCGGAGCGCGGACCACCGCGTCACGTCCGACGGCGCTTGCGCGCATGCACCGCGCGTCCCAGGCGCCGCCCCAGGACCAGGTAACCGAGCAGTGCGCCCGTGGTGTTGAGGATGACGTCGTCGATGTCGAACGCGCGCCCGGTGACGACCGCACCCTGGACCAGCTCGACCATCAGCATGACGACCGCGGTGATGAGCCCGACGTGCACAAGGCGCCGGGTCCCGGGCGCGAGCACCGGCAGGAGGATACCGAACGGCACGCCGAGCAGGAGGTTGCCGCCGATCTGCTTGACGGCGTCCCGGGTCGCGGGCTGGTCCAGATAGATGCGCAGGGAGTCGCCCGGCCGCAGGTTGCTGTGGACGAGTGCCCGGGAGGCGGGCGACGGCTCCAGCGTCGTCCGGGCCAGTGCCGCGGCGAACGCCACCATCGCCGCGAAGGCCAGTGCCATGACCAGCAGCCGGAGGGGGAGCGGCAGCGGCCTGCGCTCCGGTGGGGCCGTCGTTGCCTTGCTGTGGCCGGACTTCCCGGTCCGCGCGCCCGACGCCGTGCGTGCCATCCCACTCTCCCGCCGTCAACTTCGCCGTCGGTAAGGGCGCTTACCCGCGATGCCGGTGCTGACGCTGCGGCCCGCGGGCCCCCGGAGCAGGTCGGCCAGATGTGCCGCCGCCGGTTTCCATTCCCACGCGCGGGGCACTACGGGCTGCAGCCGCTCGCGCGCCGTCACTTCGCGAGCCGGGTGCGGTGCTTGGATGACATACCGGACATTCCCCTGGGTGGCGGTGGACGGAGGTGGTGCATGAACGCGCGTACGACGCTCCGGGCGGGGCTCGAAGTCCTCGGCTGGTGGGCCGGTCTCACCGTGCTCTGGCTGGTTCTCATCAGCACCGTCGACACTCTGGAATGGATCGTCGGGGCGTCCTCTGCACTCGTCGCCGCCTTCGCCGCACGGGCCGCACGACGGGCGGTGGGCGCCTGGTGAACGGCTGGATCCTGACGGCCACCATCGTCCTCGCACTGGGCGTCGGCGCCACGGTGTGGGGCGTCGCCACCGGACCGCTGCGCCGCCGGGTCGTCGCGCAGAACCTGTCCAGCGCGGTCGCCTGCCCCGGACTGCTCCTGCTCGCCCAGGGCTTCGCCCGCCCGGCGTACGTGGACCTCGCTCTCCTCCTCGCGCTCCTCGGCCCGGTCGGCACCCTGGTCTTCGCCCGGTTGCTCGCCGACGACCTGGCCGAGGACCCCCCGCACGCCCAGGCCGTCACCCTCGCCGTCGCGGCTTACGGAGCGGTGGTCGTCCTGATCCTTTGCGCCGTCACCGGGCCGGGGAGGGCCATGGTCAAACTGCTGGTCGTCGGGGCGTTGCTGATCGGCGGCAATCTCGTCGCCTCGCGGGCCCTGTCGGGCGGATACGCCGGGAGTCGCCGTGGATGACCCGCTGATCGTCGTGGTCCTGCTGCTGGTCGCCGCCTCGGCGACCGCGGCCGTCGCCGTCCGCGACCCCGTCCGTCAGGCTCTCGTCCTGTCGGTGCTCGGTGTCGCCCTCGCCCTGCTGTTCACGGTGGCACAGGCACCGGACGTGGCCCTCTCCCAGCTCGCCGTGGGCTCCGCCCTGACCCCGCTTCTGCTGCTGCTGTCCGTGCGCAAGGTCAGGCGGAAGGAGAAGGGCGGGAAGGGGAAGGCGCGGTGACGCGGCGCGCGCGGCTCGTCCTCCTGGCCGTCGCCTCCGCCGGGCTGGCGGCCCTGCTCGTCGCCGCGTGCCTCGACCTGCCCGGCTTCGGCGGCACCTGGCACCCGTACGGCGAACGGGCCGTCCGCGCCTCCCTGTCCCGGCGTACGGCCAACACCATCGCCTCCGTCAACTTCGACCAGCGTGCCTTCGACACGCTCGGCGAGATGAGCATCCTCTTCGCCTCGGTCCTCGGCACGGTCGTCCTGCTCCGCCAGACCCGTGACGAGAAACGCGCGAAGCCCGAGCCCGAGGAGGTCGCGCTCCCGGTCCGCCGCTACGCGCTCGTCATCCTGCCCGTCGCCGTGGTCTGCGGCCTGTATGTGGTCGCCCACGGCCAGCTCAGCCCCGGCGGCGGCTTCCAGGGCGGAGTGGTCGTCGCGACCGCCCTGCACCTGCTCTACCTGGGCGCCGACTACCGTGCCCTGGAGCGCGTCCGGCCGCTCGGCCTGTACGAGGTCGGTGACGCGCTCGCCGCCTGCGGCTATCTGGTCACCGGGCTGGCCGGCCTGCTCGCGGGCACGGCCTTCCTCGCCAACACCCTGCTGCCGTACGGCACATTGAACACCCTCTCTTCCGGTGGCACCGTGCCGCTGCTGAACGCCGCCATCGGCATGGAAGTCGCCTGCGCGGTCGTCGTCCTGCTCGCGCGGTTCCTGGACCAGGCCGTCGAGATCGAGCAAGAGGACGCGAAACGATGATCGTACTGCCGTATATCGTGGCCGTCTGGATCTTTCTGACCGGTTGCCACGGCCTCGCGACCAGCCGCAATCTGATCCACGCGGTCGGCTGCCTCGCCGTCTGCCAGTCCGCCACCTATGTCCTTCTGCTGGCGGTCGGGTACCGCCACGGCGCCACCGCGCCCGTCTACTCCGACATCAAGCCGGGCTCACGGCCCGTCGTGGACCCGGTCGTGCAGGCCCTCACCCTGACCGACGTCGTGGTCGGCGCCACGGTCACCGCCCTGCTGCTCGCCCTCGTGATGCAGATCTCCAAACGCCACGGCACCGTCGACCCGGACGAACTGCGGGAGCTGCGCGGCTGATGAACCACCTGCTGCCGCTTCTCGTCGCCGTTCCGCTGCTCGGCGCCGCCCTGCTTGTCGTCTGCGGGCGCCGACTGCCGCGTGCCGTGGCCGAAAGTACCGCGTGCGCCGTCGCGGCCGGCACCGCAGGCCTGGCTGTCTGGCTGTGTCTCAACTCCTCGCCGCCGCTCGTCGAATGGGTCAGTGCCTGGACACCCGTGAACGGCGAGAGCGTCGGCATCGTCCTCGTCGGCAACGGCACCGGGCTCGGTATGGCCGCCCTCGCCGCCGTACTGACCCTGGCCGCCCTCGCCTACTCCTGGCACTACTTTGACGAACCGCCACGCCGGCACGCCGGTTCCTTCCCCGCCCTCATGCTGCTCTTCCTCGGCGGCATGTGCGGCTTCTCGATCACGGGCGACCTGTTCAACGCCTTCGTCTTCTTCGAGTTGATGGGAGCCTCCGCATACGCCCTGACCGGCCACCGGGTCGAGGAGGCCAAGGCCGTGCAGGGGGCGCTGACCTTCGGCGTGATCAACTCTCTGGGCGCGTACGCCATGCTCATGGGCATCGCGCTGCTCTACGCACGGACCGGCGAACTCGCCATGACCCAGATCGGACGGGGACTCGACGCCCACGGCGGGCCCGACGCGCTGACCCTCGCCGCCTTCGTCCTCGTCCTGACCGGACTGCTGGTCAAGGCCGCCGCCGTGCCGTTCCACTTCTGGCTGCCCGACGCGCACGCCGTCGCACCCACCCCGGTATGCATGCTGCTGTCGGGTGTGATGGTCGAAATGGGCGTGTACGGGGTCTGGCGCGTGTACGGCACCGTCTTCTCCGGACCCGGCGGGATCCCGGCGGCCGACCTGGAGCGGGCCCTGTTCGTGCTCGGCATCCTGACCGGCGTGGTGGGCGCCCTCATGTGCTGGTACCAACGGCATGTGAAGCGGCTGCTCGCCTGCTCGACGGTCGCCCACATGGGACTGTTCCTCGTCGGCATCGGGACTCTCTCGCCCGAGGCGGACGACGGGGTCGCCCTGTACCTCCTCGGCCATGCGGGCGTGAAGGCCGCCCTGTTCGCCTGTACCGGTGTCCTGCTCGACCGGTTCGGCTCGGTGGACGAGCACGCGCTGCACGGCCGCGCCCGCCGGCTGCGCGGGGTCGCGGCGATGTACGTGATCGGCGGACTGGCACTCGCCGGTCTGCCGCCGTTCGGCACCTCCCTCGGCAAGGCGGCCGTCGAGGAGGCGGTGGGCGCGCCGCTGACCGTGTTCTACGTGGCGGTGTCCGCGGTGACGGGGGGCGCGGTGCTGCGGGTCGCCGCGCGTGTCTTCTTCGGGCTCGGGCCACGACCACGGGGCGCGGAGCCCTACGAGACCACGGGGACCGGCGAGGAGCCCGAGACCCCGCAGCGGCTGAGCCGGATCCCGGACACCATGACCACCGTGCCCGCCCTGCTGCTCGCCGCGGCGCTCGCCGTCGGGGTGACCCCGGGCCTCGCCACGTCCGTGGCGCACTCCGTCAACGAGGCGGGCTCCGGCGGGGCGTTCGCCTCGCCCCACTGGAGCCTGCCCGGCATCCTGCTGGGACTGACCTCCACCGCTCTGGCCGCCGGGCTGGCCGCGCTCGCCGTCACCCGCCCCCAACTCCTGGCAGAACGGAGGTGGACGCTGCCGCTGCGTCACCTGCAGTCCGGGCACATCGGGGACTATGTGGCGTGGGTGCTGGCGGGCGCGGCCCTGCTCGGGGCGCTGGCTCTGCCCGGGGTCCTGTCCGGTTGAGCGCGCGGCCGCCGCTCAGGTGCCGTACGACACCTTCACCTCCTCAAAGCCGAGCGACTTCAGCAGTCCGTCGAGCATGCTGGTGGTGTTCGCCTCGGCGCGGGTCGTGAGCTCGCTCTCCCTGGCCGCCTCGCCGATGTGCTGGACCGCCAGTTTCTGCACGGCACGTTCGCTGTTGGGGTTGTCCGAGAAGAGGTCGCCGATACGGTCCAGGAGGCCCCGCTGTTTGGAGACGGCGTACGAGCGGTCGGGGTCGAGGGTGGGTTTGCCCAGCGCCGCGTGGGGGAGCCGGAGCGTGGCGGACGTACGGTCGTCGTTGACGGTCACGTCCTGTTGGCTCACCTTGCCGAGGTCGACGTAGGCGTCCACGGTGCCCGCGCCCACGTACAGGGTGCGGGTGCCGCGGATCGCCGACGGCAGGAACCTGGAGTCCTTCTCCAGGTCCACGACCACCTGGAAGTTGCCGGAGGCGGCCTCGTAGCGGCTCATGTCCTGGATGGACTGCAGGAGCACGGGCCCCGACCGGTCGTGCGTGTCCGTGCCGAACAGGTCGCGCAGTCCCGGCAGCACGCTCAGCCGCAGCCCGGCGAACAGCAGCGCGAGCACCGCGACGAGAGCGATGACCGCCTTGGCCCAGCCGGGCATCGGCCGCTTCACGGGCGTCTCTTCGGGCGCCTGCTTCGTGGACGTCGTCATGTCGACAGTCCTCCTTTTCTCAAGTGCGCTGCGGTAGCCGCCGGGCGCCCGCCCCTTTCCCTTCTCCCCGATCGGAAGGGACGGGCGGTGCGCGATCGTCCGCACGCCCGCCTGAAGGCTGTGGATATGCGCGAGTTGGGCACGCCGCGCATGCGCCCACTGATCGTGCGTGGCCTTGGTGATGCTCCCCGCCCAGCGCGACGAACACTCCCCTGTCAGGGCCCGCTTACGCTCGGCCCACGAATCCGAGGAGTGCTCCAAGCCGTCGGCGCACCGGTGTTTGAGGTCTCTTGAGGCCAGCGAGCCAAGATGCGCGCCCACCAGGAGCAACACCTCCTGGTCGTCGGCGCTCAACTGGCCCAGGCGGGTGCGGATCGCCACGCCCGACGGGCCGACGGCCACGAAGGGAGCAGCGATCGTGCGCAACGACTCACCACGCATCGATGTACTCCCTCCAACACGCTTGATCGGCAACAGGAAGAACGGTACGGGCGGGCACTGACATCAGTGCCCGCCATACGAGGTGAGTGCGCTACAACACCACGAACCAGTACATGCTCCGGCACAGCCACGCGCGCTCCTACACATCCGAAAACGAATGGTTCCCAACCCCGAGTGCCCGCCATATCCCTTGCGGGAACGCAGCGTTGGCCGATTGAGCGCTCCGACCGAGCGCGGGCGGCGGTCCGGCGTCAGGCGCGCGGGGCGCGCCAGGAGACCCCGATGCCTGGGCGCGGAAGGGCCGTCAAGATTTTCGAGCGGCCGGCGCCGCCCATGAACAGGGCTGATGGGCTCACGTGCCTATGAGGCGGCTGTGAATTGGTGATGCGTTTGAACACGGCCGCGACGGTCCGCGTACAGGGAGGGGGATTCTTCATTCCCGGCCCGGCCTGACGTGTAGGAGTACTCCCGTGAGACGCAATTCGCGCAGACGCCCAACAGGCGCACGGCGCACGACCTTTGCAGCGGTCGCGCTGATGCTGGGCGGAGGGGGACTGGTAGCGGCGAATGTCTACGCCTCGGCGAGCGAGGTCTGGGGTGGGGCGTCGAACCAGAGCGGCGGCGAGCAGGTGAAGTCGGGCACCGTCACCATCGACTGCCCGGACGTCGGCGAGAAGCTGACGGATGTGCCGAGCGACGCGAAGCCGAAGGTCGACACCGAACTGGCGACCCTCGACAAGCAGATCACCGACGCCTACGCCCGGCTGGCCTCGACGCGCCAGGCGCAGACCGATGACCCCGGCTACGTGCAGAACGCGATCCTCGGCCCGCTCAAGGACAATCGCGCCGCGGTGATCGACCGGATCAAGGGCGAGTACCAGCAGGCCGGCGCCAGTGCCCCGGACGCGATCGGTGACATGGCGGCCTGTACCGGGATGCCCGCCGACCAGGCGCAGCCCCCCGCCGCTGGCCAGGGCGAAGGCGGACAGCCGAGTGCCGCCGGCCAGCAGCCGAGCAACAACGGCGGCCAGAACAACGGCCAGCAGCAGGGCAACGGCGGTCAGGCAGCCGGCCCCGTCGCCTCGGACTTCGTGGACATCACCACCGTCCAGCCGAACGTCCAGAAGCCCGCGCCGCGGTCCGGGGCCTCCACCGGTGAGTTCGTCACCAAGTGCGGCGTGAACGCCAACGGCAACCACAACACCGACAACGTGATCGTGGCGCCCGGCGTGAAGAACGGCGCGCACCATCTGCACGACTACGTCGGCAACCAGTCGAACGACGCCTTCGCCACCAACGACACGTTCGCGGCGGCCCAGACCAGCTGCGAGAACCAGCAGGACAAGTCGTCGTACTACTGGCCGGTGGTGCGTGTGCAGGACGGCACGCAGGACTTCGACCAGAACAACGACGGCGGTGGCAAGGAAGGCAACGTCGGCAAGATCCTGGTCGCCAAGGAGGCCGACATCAAGTTCGTCGGCAGCCCGACGAGCGACGTCGTCGCCATGCCGCGGTTCCTGCGGATCATCACGGGTGACGCCAAGGCCTTCACCAACGGCCCGGGGAACGCCAACGCGCACTGGAGCTGCACCGGTTTCGAGGACAAGGTGCAGCTGACGGACAAGTACGCGATCTGTCCTCAGGGCAGCCAGGTGGTACGGTCGTTCGCCTTCCAGAGCTGCTGGGACGGCCAGAACATCGACAGCGCCAACCACCGCACGCACGTGGCCTTCGCCGACGCGGGCGGCAACTGCCAGAACGGCTTCAGAGCGATCCCGCAGCTGACGATGCGTCTGGTGTACGACGTTCCGCAGCCGACCATCGAGAACGGCCAGGTCAAGAACGCCTACGCGGTGGACGGGTTCCCGGAGCAGCTGCACAAGCCGATCACGGACCACGACGACTTCATCAACGTCATGACCGACGACCTGATGAACCAGGTGGTCGACTGCATCAACACCGGCCGCCAGTGCGGCGGGGGAGGCGATCAGCCGCCGGCCACGCAGACCCCGACCTCCGAACCCTCCTCGGGAGGCGACGCGAGCAACGCCCCCGGCTCCGGTGGCGGCGACCAGACAAGTGAGCCCCCGGCCGGGACCCCGGGCAACGGCGAGACCAGCGCGCCGGGCAACGGGGACACCGGTGCGCCCGCCGCCGGCGGGGCGGGCGGAGGCTCGCACCACCATGGCGGGGGTCCCACCCCGAAGGTCTACTCGACCCCCAAGGCCGCCAAGAGCGACACGCCCGCCGTGCCGCGGAGCGCCTCGAAGGACAACTCCGGGCAGGGAGCGGGCTCGGAGCAGCCCTCGTCCGCGGGCGACAACGCCCCGTCGACCGCGGCGCCGGCCGAATCGCAGGAGCCGTCCGGCTCCCAGACACCGGCCGGTGGCGCGGCGCCGTCCGCTCCGGTGCAGACCGAACCGCAGGCGGTCACGGGCGGACTGGCCGAGACCGGCGCGCATCTGTGGCCGGCCGCTGCCGGTGGTGTGCTCGTGATCCTGGGCTTCCTGCTTCTGCGCCGTATCGGACGCCGTTCCATGTGACGTCCTCGAAGCGCACGCGCTCGAGCGGGGGCGGCAGGACCCGGATGGACGGGTTCCGCCGCCTTTGCTCGTACGGCCCGGACCTCGGCGCGGTCGCGTCGCCTGATCAGTTGGCCTCCAGGGACCCGGCGGCCTCCGACTGGGTGAGCGCCTCTTCCACGGACGACGACGGCGGCAGCAGTTGCGCCAGGCCGGTGACCCGCAGGATGCGCAGCGTCAGGGGTTGGGTGCAGACCAGGTGGAGCGTGCCGCCCTGCGCGAGCACGCGGCGCCGGGCCCGGTACAGCAGGCGAAGCCCGGAGCAGTCGAAGAACTCCACCGGCCGCAGGTCGATCACGATGCGCGGCGTCGGACGGCCGGTCGCGGAGTCCAGGAACGGCGTGATCTCGAACGCGGCGAGGACATCGATCTCCCCGTGGAACTCGAGCACCAGGTGACCCCGGTTCCGGTGGATACGCAGATGCCGGTTGAGTGGTGCGCGGTCGTGCTGCACGTCGACATCGCCTCCAACCGACTCCTCGGCCCACCGTGAAGGTACCCTCGATGGACTGAATTTGAGCATGTTCGGTTGACATATGTCTTCGAATTGCCGACGCGTCATCCTGTGAATTGCGTGGGCGGACTACGTCGGCGCCTGCCCCGCGTTGGACAGCGTCAGACCCAACTGATCTTTCGCGAAAGGCATTTGGCGCGTCACCGCAGGTCGGTGCGGTCGGCCCGCTGACGACGACGGATCACCTGCTGCGGTGCAGGGCCACCAGCAACTGCCATGACTGATCGGCGATCTGATCCGGCGTGGCCGTGATGAGGCCGTGCAGCCAGTCCGCCAGCACGCCCGCGAAAGCGGCGGCGACGGCGGACGCCACCAAGGGCGCGTCGGCGGCTCCCGCCCGTTCGCGCTCGGCGAGGCTGCGGGCGCGCAGATCCCGGTGCAGGACCCCGCCGAGCGGCCCGCCGCCCCCGGGCGAGAGCAGGGAGCGATAGAGGGCGGCGTGTGGGACGAGCACCGTGAAGAAGGTCCGCAGCGCCGAAGGCGCGTGCACCGGGTCGGGGCGGCCGTGCCAGGCGTGCAGCGCGTCCACCGCCTCCCTGACGACATCGGCGCAGGCGTCGACGGCCAGCGCCTCCAGGTCCGCGTAGTGCACGTAGAACGTGGCGCGTCCGACCTCGGCCCGGCGCACCACCGCGGCCACCCCGACCTTCTCCAACGGACGCTCGGCGCACTCCTTCAGGAGCGCCTCCCGCAGTCGCGCACGGGTGCGGGCCGCCCTCGGGTCCTCGGCCGGCACTGTGGTCACCTCGCGACGAGCACGGCGGCCAGGGCAAGGGCGCCGGGCAGAGCTTGGGCGAACAGGATCCGCCGGTTGGCGGTGGCGGCCCCGAACACGCCCACTATCACTACGCACACCAGGAAGAAGACCCGCACCCGGAACCCGGTCGGATCACCGGCGATCAGGCCCCAGGCCAGACCGGCCGCCAGAAAACCGTTGTACAGGCCTTGGTTGGCGGCCAACGGCGCCGTGGCGCGGGCCATGTCCGGCCCGAAGCCGTGCAGCCCCCGCCCGGGCTTCTTCTCCCACAGGAACATCTCCATCACCAGGATGTATGCGTGAAGGGCGGCCACCAGCCCGACCAGCACGTTCGCCAGGATTCCCATGGTCATCAGCCCCCACCGCTCGCTCGCCGATCTCCTGGACAGGTGTCCAGGAGAGACACGTGAAGACTGTAGTTGGACATGTGTCCCGGAAGTGCGGGTCTCGGGGGTGCCGTGCGTCACGCGGAGACCGGGGGAGCGCCAGGCCGGAGCAGGGGGAAGGCGTCGCAGCGGCAACCGGCCCTGAACCCCCGCTGGCGGACCAGGAGTTCACGCGGCACGCTGGCCAAGATCGCCCGTTCGCAGATGTGTCACATGAGCCGGTTCCCGTACGTCATATTCGTAGCACCGACTTGAGGAGGCCCGTCCGAGATGAACCCGCCCGCCCGCACCGCGAAGCAGCGCAAGCACGACACCCTTCACCGGCTGGAGCACGACGTCGACGCCTGGATCGCCACCGCCGACGCCGCCGGGGGAATCCCGTATCTCGTTCCGCTCTCCTACCTCTGGGACGGCCGCAGCCTGCTCTTCGCCACCCCGGCCGCGAGTCCCACGGGGCGCAATCTGCGGGAGACGGGCACGGTGCGTCTGGGGATCGGTCCGACCCGGGACGTCATCATGATCGAGGGCGGCGTCGAGGCGCTGGAGGCGGCGGAACTGGCACCGGGAGCCGGCGACGCCTTCGCGGCGAAGACCGGCTTCGACCCGCGGGAACTCACCACCGAGTACCTCTACTTCAGGATCACCCCCCGCCGCGTCCAGGCCTGGCGCGAGGCCAACGAGCTGTCCGGACGCGACCTGATGCGCGAGGGCGAGTGGCTCGTGGCCGACTGAATCGGGGGCACGGGGTTATCCGGGAACATATGGGGGCGGGGCACCGCCCGCCCTGGATCCCACGGAGGAGACATGGCACTGGTGGTGGCGGGCGTCGTGGTGCTGGACTGCGCCGAGCCCGAGAAACTCGCCGTGTTCTACAAGGAACTGCTCGACGCCGAGGAGACCGACGCCACCGCGAACCGGGTGGACATCAGGACCGCCGACGGCATGCGGATGGCGTTCCGCCGGGACGTCAACGCGACCCCGCCGAGCTGGCCCCGCCCCGAGAACTCCCTTCAGGCCCACCTCGACTTCCTGGTGGAGGACCTCGACGAGGCCGAGCGCAAAGTGGTCAGCCTGGGCGGCCGCCCGCTGGAGGCCAAGGACGCGGCGGGGCCGTTCGAGGAACGCGGTTGCGCGGACCCCGCCGGTCACTCCTTCACCCTGCGACTGACCCCGGCACGGGCGCCGAAGCAGGGCTAGACCGGGCTCGGAGCGCGGTGGGCGACGTGCGGAGGCGGCCCCGTACAACGAGTACGGGGCCGCCGCCGTGGGGCCGGGCCAGGCCCAGCGGTGGCGTCAGTCCCGGCCACCGTTGCCCGCGGCCGGCCACACGCCCGTCTGCCGCTCGATCGCCTTCGCCCCCGCCCGGTCCGCCACGCTGCGGGCGACCGCGAAGAGGGCGCCCTGGATCGCCGCGGCGAGCAGCACCTCACCCCAGCCGCGGTCCCTGTCCAGCGCGTCGGGGGCGTCGTCCTCGTGGCGTATCGCCTTCCAGGTCTTGCGGAAGGCGATCCCCGCCAGCGCGCCACTCACCCAGCCGAGGGCGAATCCGACGGGCCGGTAGACGAGCGGAAGCTTCCCTTTCCCCTTCTTGTCCTTCGAGCCCTTGGCCACGTAGTTCTCCTCTGCTGTCGGTGATCCTCGGTCTGTGGTCCCTGCTGCCGCCGGTGCCCTCAGGGCCGTCCGGCGAGCGGAACCTCCTCGTCGGCCCGTACTGGTCCCGCCGGGGTCCCGTCCCCGAACGGGCGGCCGCCCAACTGCTCCCGGCCGTGCGGTGCGAGCCAGCCGGCGAGGTCGGGCCCGAGCGGCACGATGCCGGTCGGGTTGATGCCCGAGTGGACCAGGTAGTAGTGCCGCTTGATGTGGTCGAAGTCGACGGTGTCCCCGAAACCGGGCGTTTGATAGAGATCCCGTGTGTACGCCCAAAGCACCGAGTCCTCCGATAGTTTCCGGCGGTTGCACTTGAAGTGGCCGTGATAGACGGCGTCGAAACGTACGAGTGTGGTGAACAGCCGGATGTCCGCCTCGGTGATGGTGTCGCCGACCAGGTAGCGCCGGTCGGCCAGCCGCTCGGAGAGCCACTCGAGCCGGTCGAACACAGCGGTGTACGCCTCCGCGTACTCCTTCTGGTTCGTGGCGAAACCCGCGCGGTACACCCCGTTGTTGAGATCTTCGTACACGCCCCGCATCACGTCGTCGATCTCGTCGCGCAGCGCCTCCGGGTAGAGGTCGGGCGCCCCGTCCCGGTGGAACCGTGTCCATTCGGTGGCCAGGTCGAGGGTGATCTGCTGGAAGTCATTGGTGACCAGTCGCTTGGTGGGCACGTCCACGATCGCGGGCACGCTGACGCCGCCGGGATAGCCGGATTCCCGGGCGTCGTAGGCCTCGCCGAGGAAACGGATGCCGAGGACCGGATCGCGGCCGCCGGGATCGAGCGTGAAGCGCCAACTGCGGTCGTCCTGGATCGGATCGGCGATGGCCAGGGAGAGCGCGTCCTCCAGGCCGAGCAGGCGCCGCGAGATCACCGCCCGGCTCGCCCAGGGGCAGGCCCGGCTGATCACCAGACGGTACCGCCCGGCCGCCACCGGCCAGCCGTCGCGCCCGTCCGCGGTGATGCGGTCGGCGAAGTGGCTCCTGGACCGCTTGAACGCCTTCGTCCCGTACGCGCGGTTGCCGACGACCATATGACCCCTCCTCACGCGGGCTTGCACCCCCACGCAGGCCGGGTTCCCCGTTTTCCGTCCGCACACCGTGTGAGGCAGCCCGAAGAGGGCAGTCGGGCGACGTGAGCGGCACATCATCGAACGCGGAGCGAGACACGGCGACAGCGGGGCGCGAGCCTTCGGGCGGCGGTTCACCGGAGCCCGGGCGGCCACGGCACGAGGGGTCCTCGGACCGCAGGACGCGTATCACGGTGCTGGTCGCGCTGGCCGCGAATCTGCTGATCGCCGTGGCCAAGGCCGTCGGCGGCGTGCTCGCAGGCTCTCCCGCCTTGCTGTCCGAGGCGGCGCACTCCGTCGCGGACAGTCTGAACGAGATCTTCCTGCTGGCCGCGCTGCGTCGCAGCCGCCGCCCGGCGGACCGGCGTCATCCCTTCGGCTACGGGAAGGAGCGGTTCTTCTGGTCGCTCCTCGCGGCTGTCGGCATCTTCGTGATGGGCGGCTGCTTCTCCTTCTTCCAGGGATTCGAGGCACTGCAGGGCGGCGCCAAGGAGTCCCATGAGGGGTATGTGGCCGGACTCGTGGTGCTGGGGGTGGCGCTGGTGTTCGAGGGTGTGTCCCTGTTGCGCGCACTGCACCAGGTGCACCGGCAGAGCGGTACGGCCCGGCAGGGACTGCGGGACCCGGCGCTGCGCACGGTCGTCGCGGAGGACAGCACGGCGGTGCTCGGTGTGGCGCTCGCGATCGCCGGGATGGTCCTCCACATGGTCACCGGGAACGTGGTGTGGGAGGCGTCCGCCTCACTCGCGATCGGCGCACTCCTTGTGTATGTGGCCTTCCGCCTCGGCCGTGACGCTCGCGAGCAGTTGATCGGCCAGGCCGCGGACCCGGAGCTGAGCGACCGGATGTATGCGCTGCTGGAGGAGCAGGAGGAGATCGACAGCGTGGAGGAACTGCTCACCATGCAGCTGGGCCTGGACTCGATTCTGCTGGCCGCCCGAGTCGATCTGGTCCCCGGACTGGACAGCGAGGAAGTCGAGGACGTCGCGGTGCGCATCAAGCTCTCCATCATGCGCACCGTCCCGGAAGCCGACCAGATCTTCCTCGACATCACGGACGCCCCGACCCGTGCGGCCCGGCGTAAGAAGAGTGGCGGCCCCGCCGCGACGGGGGAACGCGGCGGGGCCTGACGGGCGGCTGCCCGGCTGCGCACGGACCATGCGCACGAGTTTCGGGGAATCTGGGAGCCGGGTCACGTGGAGCCGCCCGGGGAGCGAGCCGGGCAGCGGGACGTGCGCGGCGGCTCCCGGGCGCGACGTCCGCGACGTGGCCCGCCCCGTCTAGTCGCCGGTCGATTCCAGGGGGCGCGGCCGGCGCGGAATGGCCAGTGCGCACAGGGCGCCCGCGAGGACCACGCACACGCCCACCCACACCGCGGGATGCAGGCCGTCCACGAACTCCCGCGGTGACGCGGTGCTTCCGTGGCCCACGAACACCGTGCTGAGCACCGCGATGCCGAGGGCGCCGCCCACCTCGCGGACCGTCGTGTTGGCGCCGGACGCCTTGCCCGCGTGCTGACCGTTGACCGAGGCGAGGACGACCGAGGCGGTGGGCGCGAAGACCAGGCCCATGCCGACGCCCGCCACGATCATCGGGCCGACCATCGAGGAGTAGGCGGTGGTGGTGTCCGCGACCAGGTTGATCCAGCCAAGACCGACGCCCTGGAGGAACAGGCCGAGCGCCATCAGCCGGCCGCCGCCGACCTTGTCGGTCAGCAGACCGGCGACGGGTGCGACGAACATCGGCATGAGCGTCCAGGGGAGCGTGCGCACCCCGGCCTCCAGCGGTGTGCGCGGCGGCACGATCTGCAGGAACTGGGCGAGCAGGAACAGGGAGCCGAAGACGCCGAAGTACATGGCGGCGGAGACGACGTTGGTCAGGGTGAACGCCCGCACCCGGTAGAAGGACAGCGGCAGCATCGGCTGCGGAACCCGGGCCTCCCAGGCGACGAACAGGGCGAGCAGCACCGCGCCGGCGGCGAATGCGCCGAGCACCTGCGCCGAGGTCCAGCCGTCCGTCTCTCCGTGCACGATGCCCCACACCACCGCGCACAGCCCGGCGGCGGCCAGGAGCATGCCGGCGAGGTCGAGGCGGATGCCCGGCAGAGAACTCTCACGTAGGGCCAGCAGCGCGAGCGGTATCGCGAGGGCACCGACCGGCACGTTGATCCAGAAGATCCACCGCCAGTCGAGGCCGTCGACCACGGCGCCGCCGACCACCGGCCCCATGGCGACGGCGAGCCCGCTGATCCCGGACCACAGGCCCAGGGCAAGACCGCGCAGCCGCTCGGGCACGGCATGGGAGAGCAGGGTCAGGGACAGCGGCATGACGGCCGCGGCACCGAAGCCCTGGATCACCCGGAAGGTGATCAACTGCCCGCTGCTGTCCGCCAGACCGCAGCCGGCGGAGGCGAGGGTGAACAGCACGATGCCGAAGGTGAAGACGCGGCGGCGGCCGAACCGGTCACCGAGCGCGGCGCCCGTCATGAGCAGACAGGCGAAGCTGAGCACGTACGCGTTGACGAACCACTGAAGCTGCTCGGTGGACGCCTTCAGGTCCACCGCCAGGGTGTGCAGTGCCGTCGAGACGACCAGATTGTCGAGCGCGACCATGAACATGGGCACGCTGCACGCGACGATGGCGAGCCACAGCGGCACCGCCCGGCCCGCGGGCGAGGGCGCGAGGGGACCGGCCGCCGGGCCCGTCGCGAGCGTGTTCGGTTCGGACAGAGTCATGTCAGGGATCTCCTGGAAGAGGTTCCGGTGCACTCGGGTCAGTCGGTCGTGTTCTCGGCAGCGGGCTGTGCGTCCGCCCGCTCCTGCTCGGCCAGCCGGCGTCGTGCCTCCGCCCAGTCGAGGGGCAGGTCCGCGGCCGGGATCTGCCAGAAGGTGAAGACGGAGCGGCTCATGGTGGACCTCAGTCCACTCATGACCGACCGGTGAGGTTCGGTCCTGGCGTACCTGTAGAGGGCCTCCTTGTCCTCCCAGGCCGACAGGGTCCAGAACGTGCGCTTGAGGGGCTCGGCGATCAGCGAGGCGCCGTACGCGCCGGGCGCGCTGCGGACCTGCTTCCACGTGGCGAGAGACCGCAGGAAGAACCGAGGTACGTCGGAAAACGAACGGACTTCGAGGCGGGAGGCCATCACCAGGGCCTCGGCGTCCGGGGCGGGAGCGTTGACGGTGGTCCAGGGCAGTGTGGGCACGGCACGGCCTTCTTCCGGGCAGGGAGGGGAAACCGCGGTGCGCGCGGCGGGCAAAGAGGCGCAGCGCTGGCAGGGTCAGTTCGGAGACACCCTTTGGATACCTCCACTATCCATGTTAGACAGTGGAGGTATCCAATGACCAGAGCGGAGCCGTTCCGATGCGCATGTCCGACCTCAGCCGCAGCAGTGGCGTCTCCGTCACGACGATCAAGTACTACCTCCGCGAGGGCCTGCTGCCGCCGGGGCGCCAGCTCTCGGCGACCCAGGCCGAGTACGACGAGAACCACCTGCGCAGGCTGCGTCTGATCCGTGCGCTCACCGGCGTCCGGGGCCTGTCCGTGAGCGCCACCCGCCAGGTCCTGGGCGCCCTGGAGGAGCACTCCGGCGACATCCACCGCCTGCTGGGCCTGTCCCTCGGCTCGATCAGGCTGACCGGGGAGCAGGCCGACGACGGCCCCGGGGGCACCGCGGAGCAGGACGAGGTCGACGCGCTGATCGACGAACTGGGATGGAACGTGCACAAGGCGGCGCCGGCCAGGGCCGCCCTCGCCGAGACCCTGACCTCGTTGAGGAACCTCGGCGCCCCGCTGGACCGGCGCGCCCTGGTGCCGTACGCACGGCTGGCGGAGCGGACCGCCGTCCTCGACATCGATCAGCTCGACGGCATCGAGGACTCCTTGGAGGTCGTCGAGCGTGCGCTGCTGCTGACGGTTCTCCTGGAGCCCGCGCTGCTGGCACTGCGGCGCCTGGCCCAGGAGAACGAGTCGGCTCGCCGCCACGCCAAGGGCTGAACCCGTCGACTGCACCTGGAGCGGGTCGGGCCGGATCGCCCGGGACCCCGCGGTCGGTAGCGGAGCCGTTCTTCTGTGACGCCTCCCTCTCCCGGTGGCCCTTCCGTCGCGCGTGAGCCGGGTCCGCCGGGGCGGCGCGCCGCCCGTCCCGGCCCGTACGCACGGCCCCGAACGGGCATCCCGGGGCGCCGCTGTCGCCGCGGCCGCCGGGTTGAGGCAACGCATCGCAGGGATCATTCTGGACGACATGGAGCAAGTCGCCGCTGCGGCGATCGTCGACGCCCGAGGCACGGTGACGGGATGGAGCGAGGGTGCTCGGCAGCTGACGGGATACAGGGCCGAGGAGGTCGTGGGGCGCGCTGCGCAGGACCTGCTCGCCGAGGGTGTGCCGCCTTCGGCGCCGACCGTTGTGACCGGCACCGTGGTGGTGCGCCATCGTGACGGTCACCCTCTGCCGCTGTGCCTGACCGCCCACCCCGTGATCGGTCCCGACGGCTCCCCCCAGGGCTTCGTGGTCACCACCGCGCCCAGCACGGGGGACGCGGACCTGGTGGCCAGGGCCTTCCAGCAGGCGCCGATCGCGATGTCCGTGTTCGACACGGAACAGCGTTACCTGCGGGCCAACGACATGGCCGGTGGGCTCCTGGGGTTCGACGCGGACAGCCTCACCGGGCGGTACTTCCCCTACAGCGCGGACGATTACGACGTGAACGAGCGACGCTTCGACTGCTGTCTGCGCCAGGTCGCCGAGACCGGGCATCCCGTGCACTACGAGAGCCACAAGCGCTCCGCGTCCGAGGCTCGTGAGCACGCCTGGATGGTCTACGTGTGGCCGGTGCACACCGCTCCCGACCAGGTGGCCGCCGTCGCCATGGCCGCCGTGGACAGCAGCGAGCAGTACTCGGCCCGCCGGCGCCTGGTCCTGCTGAACGAGGCCGCGACCGCCATCGGCACCACGCTCGACGTGCGTCGCACGGCCGAGGAACTGCTCGAGGTGGTGGTCCCCAGGTTCGCCGACTTCGCCAGCGTGGATCTGCTCGACTGGGTCCTCGACAAGGACGAACCGCCAAGGGACCACCGCGCCGAGATCGTGTTGCGCCGGATCGCCCACCGGTCGGTCACCGAAGGCATACCCGAAGCCGCCGTCGTGCTCGGCGGAACCGACAGCTACGGGCCCTACTCCCCGCCCCTACGGGCACTGCGGGAGTCCCGGGCCGTGCTGCGCAGGGCCGGTGAACCCGACTTCGACCACTGGGTGCAGGAGCGCAACTCCCGGCCCATGGGCGACCCCGCGTCCCGAAGGGGCGCCCACTCCCTGGTGACGGTGCCGCTGAGGGCCCGCGGCACCACCCTGGGCGTGGCGGTGTTCGTGCGCATCCACAACCCGGACCCGTACGCGGCCGACGACGCCGTCCTCGCCGAGGACCTGGCGAGCCGGGCGGCCGTGAGCGTCGACAACGCCCGTCGCTTCGCACGCGAGCGCGGGACCGCACTGGCCCTGCAGCACAGCCTGCTGCCGCGCGGGCTGTCCGAGCAGGCCGCACTCGACGTGGCCCACCGCTACCTGCCGTCCGGCTCGCAGGCCGGAATCGGGGGCGACTGGTTCGACGTGATTCCGCTGTCCGGCGGGAGGGTCGGCCTGGTCGTCGGCGACGTGGTCGGGCACGGCATCCGCTCCTCGGCCACCATGGGCCGGCTGCGCACCGCCGTGCGCACCCTGGCCGACGTCGACCTGCCGCCCGACGAGCTCCTCACCCATCTCGACGACCTGGTCGCGCACCTGGCGGCGGCGGAGGGCGGCGACGAGGTCGGTGAAATGGGCGCGACCTGCCTGTACGCGGTCTACGATCCCATCTCGCGCCGCCTCGCCCTGGCCGCCGCGGGCCACCCGCCGCCGGCCGTACGGGAGCCCGACGGCGGTGCCCGGCTGGTCACGATGTCCGCGGGACCGCCGCTGGGTGTCGGTGGCCTGCCCTTCGAGGAGACGCAGCTGGAGCTGCCGGAGGGCTCGCTGATCGCCCTGTACACGAACGGGTTGATCGAGGGCAGCGACCGCGACCTGGACGACGGCGCGGTCGAGCTGTGCCGGGCACTGGAGACTTCCAGCGACACCCTCGACGACCTGTGCGACAAGGTCGTGAAGTCGGTGCTGCCGGACGAGCCGGGCGACGACGTGGCCCTGCTCCTCGCCCGTACCCGCGCCCTCGGTGCGGACCAGGTGGCCACCTGGGACGTCCCGCCGGACCCGGCCGAGGTCGCCACCACCCGGCAGTACGCCATCGAACAGCTGGCCGAGTGGGGCCTGGCTGAGGTCACGTTCGTCACCGAGCTGGTCGTGAGCGAACTGGTGACCAACGCGATCCGCTACGGCGGGCCGCCCATCCAGCTGCGGCTGATCCGCGACGGCTCGCTGATCTGCGAGGTGTCCGACGGCAGTTCCACCTCACCGCATCTGCGTCGCGCGCACGCCTTCGACGAGGGCGGCCGCGGACTGCTGCTGGTGGCCCAGCTCACCCAGCGCTGGGGCAGCCGGCAGACCGGCGAGGGGAAGACGATCTGGGCCGAGCAGTCGCTGCCCGCCTGAGGCCGGGCCCGCGAACGCGGCGGCCGCACGGCGGCAGCCGTGCGGCCCCCGGATCCGGCGCGCTCAGTTCCCGGTCGGCTCCAGCACGAAGACGGGGATCTCACGGTCGGTCTTCTTCTGGTAGTCGGCATACGGCGGGAACGCCGCGACCGCCCGCTCCCACCACTGCGCCTTCTCCTCGCCCGTGACCTCACGGGCCGTCATCTCCTGGCGCCGGGGCCCGTCCTGGAGCTCCACGGTGGGGTGCTGCGTGACGTTGAAATACCAGACGGGGTGCTTGGGCGCGCCCCCGAGCGAGGCCACGGCGGCGTACCGGCCGTCGTGCTCGACGCGCATCAGCGGAGTCTTGCGGATCTTCCCGCTCCTGGAGCCGAGGGTGGTGAGGATGATCACCGGCAGGCCCGTGTCGCGGAGCGTCGTCCCCTCCGTGCCACCGGAGCTCTCGTACAACTCGACCTGCTCGCGCACCCAGTGCGTAGGGCTCGGTTCGTACTCGCCCTCAAGAGCCATGGTTTCCGTCCCATCGTCGCTACGACTGCTGTCACGTCCGTGGTCACCGTCGCCGCGGACCGGCCCCGGGACCCACGTTCCAAGATTCAACACCGGCCGCCCGTCATTTCATCCGTGGCACGGGTCCGCGACACGACCGCGCCGGTCGTCCGGAACGGTCCCCGGCCAGGAATCGCCAGCGTGGTGGGGCTGCTTTCCGTCAGTCCGGTCACACCAGCATCCGCACCGCCAGCGTCGCCATCACCGCGCTGGAGACGAACGCCGTGACCAGCCGGCCGCGCCGACCGGTCAGCGTGCGGCCCAGCAGTGCGCCGCCTCCGGCCAGCGTCAGCTGCCAGCTCGCGGACGCGGCGAACGCGGCGAGCACGAACAGGCCCTGCTCCAGCGGCCGGACCGGGCCCTCGGCGCGGCTGCCGAGGACCAGCGCGGCGAAGTAGACGACGGTGGTCGGGTTGAGCAGGGTGATGCCGAGCAGCCCGAGATACGCCCGCCTCGGCGTGGGCGGCACCGCGCGGCCGGCGGTGGCGGTCCCCGCGGAGCGGTACTGATCCAGGGCGGCGACGGCACCGCGCACCGCGAGGGCGGCCAGGACCAGGGCCGACGCCCAGCGCAGCGGGGCCATGACGGGCTGGAGCAGGGCGGCCAGTGCGGTTCCGCCGACGGCCGCCACCAGGGCGTAGAGGCCGTCCGCCGTGGCGACGCCGAGTGCGGCGCACGCGCCGGTGCGCAGGGATGTACGGGCCGTGAGGGAGACCAGATAGGCCGCGACGGCTCCGACGGGTACGGCGATGCCGTAGCCGGCGACGAGCCCCGCGACGAGCGCGCCGGTCACGACCGGCGAAGCCCGAGCCTCCCCGGACGGCAGGGCTGCTGTCGGCCCGGCACCCGACGGGCGGTGGCGGACATCAGCGGCAGCAGGGCTTCGAGCGTAGGCATGCGCAGATCCTGCGGGAAGGCGGATGCCCGGGCAAACGAATTACGATGGGCTGGTGCCGGCGCGCGCGACGCGTCCGGGCTGTCGCCGCAGGCGAGACGCCGCGCGGCCGACGACATCCTTCGGCCATATACGGCATCCGGCGCATCTGGCCGAACTTCAGGTGGCCGTGTAGATGCCTCGGGCATCTAATGAAGATCGGCAACAGCGAATCTTCGCGTGCGAGGTCATTCATGACGAAACCCGCTATAACCGTGCCGGAACCCGTCGCGTTCCCCCAGGACCGTACCTGCCCCTACCACCCGCCGACCGCCTACGACCGGTTGCGCGAGAAGCGCCCGCTGACCCGGGTCACGCTCTACGACGGCCGCGACGTCTGGGTGGTCACAGGGCACTCCACCGCCCGTGACCTGCTGGCCGACCCGCGCCTGTCCTCCGACCGGACCCGCGCCGCCTTCCCGGTGACCAACGCGCGGTTCGCCGCGGCCCGGGACCGCCGGGTGGCGCTGCTCGGCAAGGACGACCCCGAGCACCGTGTCCAGCGCCGCATGCTGGTCTCCAGCTTCACCCTGAAACGGGCCACCGCCTTGCGCCCGCGCATCGAGGAGACGGTCGGCCGGCTGCTGTCGGCCATGGAGGCCGCGGGCCCGCCGGCCGAACTGGTCAGAGCCTTCGCGCTGCCCTTGCCCTCCATGGTGATCTGCTCGTTGCTCGGCGTCCCCTACGCCGACCACGACTTCTTCGAGGAGCAGTCCCGCCGGCTGCTGCGCGGACCGTCCGCTGAGGATACCCAGGACGCCCGCGACCGGCTGGACGCCTATCTCGGGGAGCTGATCGACCACAAGCGCGAGGAGCCGGGGGACGGGCTGCTCGACGAGCTGATCCAGGAGCAGCTGCGCGAGGGTGCGCTGGACCGGGCCGATCTGGTCTCCCTGGCCACGATCCTGCTGGTCGCGGGGCACGAGACGACGGCCAACATGATCTCCCTCGGTACGTTCACCCTGCTGCGTCACCCGGAACAGCTGTCCCAGCTGCGCGCCGACCCGGAACTGATCTCCGCCGCCGTGGAGGAACTGCTGCGCTTCCTGTCCATCGCCGACGGGCTGCTGCGGGTGGCCACCGAGGACATCGAGATCGACGGGACGACCATCCGGGCCGAGGAGGGCGTCCTGTTCTCCACATCCGTCATCAACCGGGACTCCACCGCCTTCCCCGAACCCGACACCCTGGACTGGCACCGCCCGGCCCGTCACCACGTCGCCTTCGGGTTCGGCATCCACCAGTGCCTCGGCCAGAACCTGGCCCGGGCCGAGCTGGAGATCGCCCTCAGCGCCCTCTTCGAGCGGCTGCCCGGTCTGCGCCTCGCCGCCCCGCCGGAGGAGATCCCGTTCAAACCGGGCGACACGATCCAGGGGATGCTGGAACTCCCGGTGACCTGGTAGGAGGCTGCGACCATGACCGGCGACATCTCCATCTCCATCGACAGGGACGTCTGCATCGGGGCGGGCCAGTGCGCCCTCACCGCGCCCGGCGTCTTCACCCAGGACGACGACGGCTACAGCGAACTGCTGCCCGGCAAGGCGGACGGCGGCGGCGACCCGCTGGTGCGGGAGGCCGCGCGCGCCTGTCCGGTGGGTGCCATCACCGTCTCCGAGGAAGGCGGTTGAGCACGTCCACGGCGCGTTGACGCGGCGGCGGCACGCGTATCGGGCCGGCGAGGCACCCCCGTGGCCGTCGGGCGCGAGCAGACACCTTCTCGCGCCGCCCCCGGTAGAGCCGCCGGCCGCGTGTCCGCCGGCCCGCTGGTGCGGGAGGCGGCGCGCGCCTGTCCGGTGGGTGCCATCACCGTCTCCGAGGAAGGCGGTTGAGCACGTCCACGGCACGTTGACGCGGCGGCGGCACGCGTATCGGGCCGGCGAGGCACCCCCGTGGCCGTCGGGCGCGAGCAGACACCTTCTCGCGCCGCCCCCGGTAGAG
>NZ_JBSFJX010000121.1:0-23941 GCF_053598275.1 Streptomyces sp. NPDC001156
CGCCCCGCGCCCCGGCATATCCTCCCGGGGCGCCACACACAGATCGTGTTCCATGCAGGGCTGCAAGAAGCCCTGTCGAGTCAACCGCAGCGCGGTGCACGCCTCAGCCGGGGCCGCACCCACGCGGCAGCCCACAAGCCGGATGCTTCCGGCCGCGGGCCTCTGCTCGACAAATCACCACCACCCGGTACCGGACTTACCCCGAATGAGACCCGACCCGCGAACGAGCGGCACAAGGCCCACGTCGGAACAGCCGGCTGCACAGGGCTGGCACGCCACCCAGGCATGCCAGCCCCGCACAGACATCGGGCGGACATCACAGCATCACGTGATGGCTCTTAGCCCAGAATTCCGCGGTCGTAGGCGACCGCCACCGCCGCCGCCCGGTCCTTGACGCCCAGTTTGGTGTAGAGATGCGTCAGATGGGTCTTCACCGTGGCCTCGCTGATGAACAGCACACGGGCTATCTCGCGGTTGGACGTGCCCTTGGCCACGAGCGCCAGCACTTCGCGTTCGCGGACGGAGAGCGGCTCGTTCCCGGTGGCGCGCACCGCCGAGACCAGCCGGGAGGCCACCGCCGGGGACAGCACCGTGCGGCCCTCGGCCGCGGCCCGTACCGCGGTGAAGAGTTCGTCGCGCGGCGCGTCCTTGAGCAGATAGCCCGTCGCACCCGCCTCGATGGCGGGCAGTGTGTCCGAGTCGGTGTCGTACGTCGTCAGGACCAGGATCTTCGCGCGGGCGCCCGAGCGGGTGAGCGTGGCTATGGCCTCCACCCCGCTGCCGCCCGGCATCCGCAGATCCATCAGGATGACGTCCGGGTCGAGTCCGGCGGCCAGGGCCACCGCCTCCACACCGCCCGACGCCTCGCCCAGGACGCGGAAACCGGGGGCGTTCTCGAACATGCCGCGCAGCCCGTCCCGAACGACGGGATGGTCATCGACGATCAGCAGGGAGACGGTCGCGTCATCGGTCATCGCCCACCAACGGTACGCGAGCCGAGACCGCCGTGCCCTGTCCCGGCTCCGACTCGAGGACGAGGGATCCCGCTATGCGCTCGGCACGGGCCCGCATGCCGTCGAGTCCGAAGCCTCTGGTGCCGGTGCGTTCCGGGAGCTGGTGCGGATCGAAACCGCGGCCGTCGTCGCGGATGTCGAGACTCACCTCGTCACCCATGAAGCTGAGTGTCACTCCGACGCGGGTGGCGCAGGCGTGACGGGAGGTGTTGGAGAGTGCCTCCTGCGCGATACGCAGCAGCGTGGCGGACACCTCGTCGTGGAGTGACACCGCGGTGCCCGTGACCGTGAACCGGGCGCCCACACCGGTCCGTTCGCCCCACTGGGCGACCGTCTTCTCCAGCGCCTCGGGCAGCCCGGCGTGCTCCAGGTCGACGGGGGCGAGGTTGTGGACGGAGCGGCGGGCCTCGCCGAGGCTGTGCCGGGCGAGCGCGGCGGCCCGGTCGAGATGGGTGCGGGCCACCGTGAGGTCGGAGGCGCCCGCGACCACCTGGAGCTGGGCGATGATCCCGGTCAGGCCCTGAGCGATGGTGTCGTGGATCTCGGCGGCGAGGCGCCGGCGCTCGTCGGCGACCCCGGCTTCCCTGGCCTGGACGAGGAGTTGGGCGTGAAGGGCCGCGTTCTCGTCGAGGGCCTGCTGGAGGGCCGCGTTGGTGCGCTCGAGTTCGGCGATGGTGTCGCTCTGCACACGGGCGCGTTCGTCCTCGTGCGCCGCGATGCGGGCGAAGACGGCGAGCAGACAGAGGTTGACGCCGAGCAGCACGCCGAAGCCGAGCCAGCCGACCCCGCCCTGTGGCGGCATGCCCCCGGCCTGAGAACCGGACATCGTGACGGCGGTGGCGGCAAGGCCGTATTTCACCAGGCGCTGCGGCAGCAGCCGGTTGGCGCCGAAGTAGCCCGTGACGGCGAAGAGTGCGAAGAACGGGTTGAGCCAGCTGAGGGCGAAGCCGAGCACCCAGCGGACGGTGTAGTAGGCGACGCCGGCCCGGGAAGGTCCCGTGCGCCCACGGGACACCCTCCCCCACACCCACTGCAGGACGAGGGCCGCCGCCACCATCGCACCGGCCGCGTACCTGGCTCCGGTGGTCATGCCGACCGCGTCCGCGGAGACGATCGAGGTCAGGGTCCCCCCGGCGAGGAGACCGTACGGTCCCCACCGGTGCCAGGCCGCCCAGCGCTGCTCCACCGCGGCCGCCCCGGGGGCCGACCAGGCACCGACGGCGATGCCCGGCACTTGTTGCGTCTCGGCTGTCATACGACCAGTCTGCACAGCGGGAACCGGCCTCACTCCCAGCGGAACCATCGTGCGGCCAGGGCCGACAGGAGCACCGTCCACGCGGCGAGCACGCCGAGGTTGCCCCAGCCGGGCCAGTCGCCGGAGGCCGCCTGGCCGAGCGCACGGGCGGCCGCCCCGAACGGGGTCAGCTCCACGACCCGTGCCAGTGTGTGCGGCATGGACTGCACCGGCAGCCACACCCCCGCACAGAACATCATCGGGAAGTACACGGCGGACCCGATCGCACCCGCGATCTTCGTCGTACGGGAGACGGCCGAGACCACCGAACCCAGCGCGAGGGCGGCGAGGATGGCCAGGACCAGGGCGAGGACGTATCCGGCGAGTTGCTGCGGCAGACGTACATCGAAGGCGAGCCGGCCCACGGCGAGCGCGAGCAGCGTGGAGACGAGGACGGCCAGTCCGTGCACCAGCATCTGCGCGGACAGCAGGGACGAGGGCCGCACGGGCGTGGTGGACATCCGGCGCAGGATGCCGCGCTCGCGGTAGCCGGTGAGGGCCTGCGGCATGGACTGCACCCCGGCGGTGATCATGGCGACCAGGACCACCACGGGGACGTACAGATCCACGAGCCTGAGGCCGCCGAGGGACTTGTCGCTCTCCCGGAAGGCCGGGATGGAGCCGAGGATCACCAGCAGCAGCGTGGGGAACATCAGGATCCAGAAGATGCCGCCGGGTTCGCGGCGGAAGAGCCGTACCTCCGTGCGCAGGACGGCCGCCCGCGGACGCGCAGTGGAGAGGGTCGAGGTGCTCATGCCGAGGCCTCCGTCAGGTCCAGGAACGCGTCGTCCAGCGTGGCGTCGGTGACGCGGAGTTGATGGGCGGTGATGTGCTGCTGGGCGAGCAGGGAGATGACCGCGTTGACGGTCTCGTCGGTGCCGGCGAGTGTGATCCGGCCGTCCTTGTGGGCGACGGACGCGAGCGCCGGCAGCGCCTGCAGTTCGTCCTCGTCCAGCGGCGCCGACGGGGTGAAGCTGATGACCGTGGAACCGGACGCGCGGCGGATCAGTCCGGCGGGGGTGTCCAGGGCGGCGATCCGGCCCTTGTCGATGACCGCGATACGGTCGCAGAGCCGCTGCGCCTCCTCCATGAAGTGCGTGACGAGCAGGACGGTGACGCCGTTGCCCCGTACGTCCTCGATGAGCCGCCAGGTGTCGCGGCGGGCTCGCGGGTCGAGTCCGGTGGTGAGCTCGTCGAGGACGACCACCCTCGGGTTGCCGATGAGGGCGAGCGCGATGAACAGGCGCTGTTTCTGGCCGCCGCTGAGTTTGCCGAACCGAGCGGTGAGCTGTCCGGTGATGTCGAGGCGCTCGGCGAGCGGGCGCCAGTCGGCGGGGTGCGGATAGTAGGACGCGTACAGCTCCAGCGCCTCGCGCACGGTGAGCTTGGCCTGCAGTTCGCTCTGCTGGAGCTGGGCGCCGAGGACCCGGGAGACCTGCTCGTGGTCGGCGACGGGATCGAGCCCGGCGACCCGGACCCGTCCCTCGTCGGGGGTCCTGAGGCCCTCGACGCACTCGACGGTGGTGGTCTTGCCCGCGCCGTTCGGGCCGAGGATTCCGAAGATCTCGCCCTCCTCCACGGCGAAGGTGACGCCGTCGACGACGGCCCTTCCCCCGTAGGACTTGCGCAGTCCGCTGACTTCGACGACGGGATGTGTGGTCATGCCTCGAGGGTCCCGGCCGGAACCCGTCCGGCACATCGGCCGCCTCGCTCGAAGGTGCATCAGCCGATCGGTTGATGCGGGGGTACGACCCGACGGCCGACGGACCGGGCGACACCTCGTAGACGCAGGTCGGTAGGACCGCAGACGGATCCGTGTCCGGTCAAAACTCGGTGGGCACTGTCAGTGCCGGTACGTAGGCTCCCCCTGATGCCCGTACAACGTGTAACCCCGAAGGACGGCTCTGCGGTGCGCACCCTGCTGCGTCTGTGGCCGTATGTCCGACCGGTGCGCCTGAGGTTGTTCACCGCGGCGTTCGTCGCGATCGTCGCCTCGTGCGTCGGCCTGGTGATCCCGCTGGTCCTCAAGTGGCTCGTGGACGGGCCGGTGGCCGACCGGGATCTGTACCCCGTTCGCGTTGGGCGCCGACGCCTGGAAGGCCAAGCGGCCTCGCCGGGAACAGCCGGTCCGGCCGGCACGGTTGATCGACCGAGGGACCGGCGCCTCACGGGCGGGGAACACGGACCACAAGGTCGTCCGCACCACCAGGATCCAGGCCCCAAGATCGCGGTACGCCCGCCGCACACTCGGACCAAGACGTATTTCCGCAGGAGGACTGTTTCATGACTGACCGGCCCTTGACGCTCATGGCAGTACACGCCCACCCCGACGACGAGGCCACCGGCACCGGAGGGGTCCTCGCGCGGTACGCGGCGGAAGGCATCCGCACGGTTCTCGTAACGTGTACCGACGGCGGTTGCGGTGACGGACCGGGGGGTGTCAAGCCGGGCGATCCCGGGCACGATCCCTCGGCGGTCGCCCTGATGCGCCGTCAAGAACTTAAGGCGAGCTGTGACGTCCTGAAGGTCAGCGATCTGGAGATGCTGGACTATGCCGACTCCGGGATGACGGGCTGGCCGAGCAACGACGCCCCCGGATCCTTCTGGCAGACCCCCGTGCAGGAAGGCGCGGCCCGACTGGCGACACTCATGCGGCACTACCGACCTGATGTGGTCGTCACCTACGACGCGAACGGCTTCTACGGCCACCCCGACCACATCCAGGCCCACCGCATCACGATGGCGGCGCTGGAGATGACCGCGCTGGCACCGAAGGTGTACTGGACCACGATGCCCCGCTCGATGATGCATCGGTTCGGCGAGATCATGCGCGAGTTTCATGAGGACATGCCGCAGCCGGATCCTGCCGAGGCCGCCGCGATGGCCGAGATCGGCCTCCCCGACGATGAGATCACCACGTGGGTGGACACCACCGCGTTCAGCGGTCAGAAGTTCGACGCGTTGGCCGCGCACGCCAGCCAGGGCGAGAACATCTTCTTCCTCAAGATGGGCAAGGAGAGGTTCGGCGAGTTGATGGGCATGGAGACCTTCGTACGTGTCCAGGACGCCACCGGCGCGGCCATACCCGAGAACGATCTCTTCGCCGGACTGCGCTGATCCGCCTGTCCGACCGGCCGGGAAAGCGCATCGACCGCACGGCGCGATCGAGCGGGTCACTCGTCGAGATGTGCACGGACACACGATGCCACGCCGGGCCGCACAGCCGGATCCGAGGTTAAAACTCAAGCTGAGTTCGCTGCTGGTCCGAGCTGGTCGACGCGGGGTCATGACCGAGCCGGGTGAGCAGGGCTTCTGATCTAGATTCGTTTGGGCTGGTCGGTGTGGGCCGGTCTGATCGCCTCCGGATTCCAGTGATACATCCGCCGGAAGGTGACCCAGGTTCCCCATTCCGGTTCGTACAGCGACGTCGTCACCAAGGCCACCGCCCGGCCGCTGGGTCCGTGGAAGAGGCTGCGCAGCTTGCCGGGACGCCAGAGGCCGCCGACCCGCACCTCGACGTCCTGGTGCGGCCAGTACGACGTGGGAGGGCCCGTGAAGCAGTCGAGCATCTCGTCGGTGGCGATCGCACGGGCGTCGCCCTCCCGCGGCACGGCCTCCGCTGTCGCGAGAACGGTGCCCGAGGTGTACTCGAGGCTCATGCGGTCGGGATCCCAGGCGACCCACACCATGCGGATCGACGGTGTCGGCCAGTCGACGATCGTGAGGATCGCCCGGGTTCCGTCCGGCAGGTTGCGGTATTGGATGACTTGCGTCCTCTGGCGTCGGCCTGCCCGGCTGAGCGTGAGGTAGAGGCCGGTGCGGTTGAACTCCACCTCCTCCCCGGCCGGCACCTGGGCCGGAATCGGGAGCGGGACCTCTTCCGCATCACGCCAATCGTTCATGTGTTCGAAAATAGCGCCGCGTGGCGCTCCTGACGACCCGGCCGCCCCCAGGTTTCACCCGAAGGTGGCGCCTGCGGGGTTGGACCTGGAATCAGGAACCGGCTCTCGGCGCGCGGCGCACGGTCAATTCGCTCGGGGAGGCGCACGATCTGCTGCGCCTGCTGATGGCGGTCGCCCAGGCCGGCGGGCTGATGTCCCGCGAGGCGGCGCGGCTGGCGCGGGAGGTCGCCGCCCGCATCCCCTTGGAGAACTGCCGCATTGCCCGGATGAGCCTGGACATGGGGGCCGCACCCGAGGTTCGGGTGCGGCCCTGACGCGTTCCCATGTCTCAACCTTTCCCCGCCCACTTTCAGGAAGGGATAAAGCCGTCGCGATGCGTCGCACGACGCGCAGGCGCTCGGGGGCTGCCTGGTGGGCGGACTGCGCAATGCCGTGACCTGTCGTGGTGGGGTCGTGGTCAGGGCGCCGGCCCGCATGAGGGGGCCTGACGTTGCCGAACTGTGCTTGCCCGGCCGGCGTCAAAGCCGGTCAGGGTGGTTTCTGGCCCGGCCTGCGCAACGGCCGCGCGGCGAGACGTGCGCAGCCTCGCGGTTGTGCGCTGGGTGTGTGTGCAAGGACGCCGTGGCTGCGCACGCGCAGGCCTTGGCTGCCCCATTTTCGGCCGCACGGATTGCGCTGCGCTGTGACCTGCCGTGGTCGGGCTTGTGGTGGGGGTCCTGGCCGTGGGGGTCGGGGCTGTGAGGGTCGTGGTCGGGCCTGCGTAATGGCGCCGACTCGCCTGTGGCGGGGTGTGTCTGAGTGGCTGCGGTAGCGACGCCACCGGGCGACCCGCTGCCGGCAGTCGGTCCGTCACCAGATCGCGGGTGGTCTTGATGGCCGCCGGTGGATCCGCCGGATCCCGTGCTGTGCGAGTTTGACCAAAACGCGGTCGGAACGGAGCCGGGTCGAGGATCTGCACCGGCAGGCCAAAGGACGGGTGGGCGATGCGGCGTCGTCGTATCCGGTGTCGAGTACGGCCGGGACGTCCTAGTCGCCTTCAGGCCGTGGGCCTGCTGCGATGAGCCTCGGCGATGGAGGGGAGAGCCGCTGCCCGCCGGGTTGGGGTGGTCGGGGTTATTCCGTGTCTGCGGTGTGGTGGTCCATGACATAGCCCACCCTGCAAGAAGTTGAAATCCTAACTACCCGCTCGTAAGGTCTCTGATATCGAATCAAAGGCGATCAGCCTTGCTGGATTACGCAAGCAAGGTAAACGAAGGGATAGTGACCATGATTAGCAAGATTGTGAAGCGCGCCGCTGTTGCGGCTGCCACCCTCGGTGTCGCAGGTGGGGCCCTGTTCACGGCCGGAGGCAGTGCATCCGCAGCGACCCTTCCCGCCGGCGCCCCCCAGGTCGCGGCTTATACCCATGGTGACCACGAGAACTCGTATGGTAACAACGACCGCTACGGCTCCTACGACCGCTACGGCCACCACGGCTCCTACAGCCACGGTGGCCACTACGACCACGGCCACGACGGCTGGTACCGCTATGACGGCCACCGCTTCTACCGCCTGCACCACGGCACCTGGACCGAGTGGACGTATGCCGGCTTCCACCACTACGCCCGCTGAGACCACTGAGACCGCGCCCGCGACCGCACACGCGGGCGGCACGGCACGATAACGTGCGCGGGCGCCCCCGACAGGACAGGGCACCCGCGCGCACCACGCCGGGGACTCACCCAGGGAAACGTCCCCGCTGGGCGAACTCCGCGGTGGGGACGGCGTGATGCCGGCCGGCATCCCGCCAGCATGCCAGCGCATCGCCTCTGCCGAGCCTGAATCGGGGCACATCTAATGCTGTGACCAGGAAGGTGCACCGGGTTGCTGGTCGGAGCGGTTGGATAGGGTGGCGTCGCGCTCCGGGTCGCGGGATGTCGCTCGGGCCGGCCCTTGGACCGGCGGCAACCGGGTGCCCGCAGGCCCGCGCCCTGCATGCCTACCTGCGCTGGCGCAACGCCAACGTCCGCCACCTCGACGTCCTCGCCGCCCAGCGCCGCGAACGCGCCCACATCCGCAGCGAGAAGGGCATCCGCTGGGGCGGACGCCCCCTCGCCACCGCGGCCTAAAGAATCCGGTGAAACTAGTTCGGTCACGGACCTAGCCGGCGTAGGGGTTGCCGCCGAGCCAGGTGGTGCCGTCGATCAGTTCGCGCGCCGCGTCCAAGTGACCGCTGTGACAGGCGACTTCGGTGAGCACGTGGATCAGGATGTGCCGCACGTCGGGCAGCCGCCAGGTCGGCCAGATCTCCACGGGCCAGGCGGCGGGTTCCTGTTCGGGCACGGCGGCGGCGAGCACGGCATCGGTCCGCGCGATGGCCGCCCGGTAGTCGGCGAAGACCTCCTTGGCGCTCATCGCCTCGGGTAGGTACCAGTGTGCCTGCGCACCCGCCGTGAGCTGTTTGGCCACATCCGGCTCGCCCGCGATCACCCCCGGGAACCAGAAGCGTTCGACATCCAGGGTGAGGTGGCGCAGCAATGCCAGGCAGCTCCAGCCGCTGGGCAGCACCGGCCGCCGCAGATCCTCCTCCGAGAGCCCTTGGAGGATCCCGAGGACGTGCTCGCGCTGGCGGTCCAGGGCGTCCTTGAGGGCCTCGAGTTCGGCGTTCACCGGGCGGCGCACAGGTCGGCGAGGCGTTTGAGGGTGCTCGCCATTTGTGTCTGCCACCAGGAGCGCCCGCTGTCCACTTCCGCGCGTTTGTCCTCCGGCATGCGCGAACCGTCGAAGATCTCGGTCACGACCGTCGCCCCGGCTCCGTGCGGGACCAGGCTGAAGATCCACCGGTGGCCCCACGCGGCCCCGGGCATGGAGGCGTCCGGGTGCCCGCGCCCGGGCCTCGGCTCCCAGCCGATGCGACGGTCCGGCTCGTACTCGACGACGTGGTTGTTCATCTCGTAGTCGCCGAAGCGCTCGTCGTACATCCGCATCACGAAGACGTCCCCGAGGCCCGAGACCACGGCGTCGCAAACGCCACCGCGCAGCATCCCCGAGCCGTCGAGATCCGGGTGCCGCCCGGGATCGGCCAGGATCCGGAAGAGGTCCCCTGCCGGGGCGTCGATGCGCCGCGCCACCACCACCAGTGGCTCGCCTGTCGTACTCGTCATCCCCGTTCCTCCGTCAACCGCAGAGCATGAACCTGACCCCGGCCCGGACGCTACACCGGGGGTACGACAACGCATGGCCGAGAACGTACGAGCCCCGTCCTACGCCAAGACCCACCGAACCAGTTCGAGGAAGGTCTGATAGCACTAGGGGGTGTCCGGCGGATGATGCCGGGCGGCCCCGCCGGCGCTGAGTTGGTGTAGGGACCTGCCGGACAAGGAGTTGGGTGGAGCAGGGAGGGTCCGTCGATAATTGCCTCGACATCGGTCGCGGTGATCGGGGACGCTTCGCGCGATGACCAGAATCGATGACACGCCGCCCGCGTGGGACGAGCGCACCCAGCTCACCACGTTCCTGGACTACGCACGTGACACCGCCCGCGCCAAGTGCGAGGGCGTCTCCGATGAGAACGCATGCAAGGCGCTTCTGCCGGGCTCACCGCTGATGACCATGAGCGGAGTGGTTAATCACCTCCGCTGGGTCGAGTACTACTGGTTCCAAGTGGTCTTCCTCGGCGAGGAAGACCGGGGCCCCTGGACCGAGGAGGACCCCGACCGCGAGATGCGTATCGCCGTCGACTTCCCGCTCACGCAGTTGCTCGACGAATACGCCGAACAGAGCGCCCACTACCGCGAACTGGTCGCCGGGAGCAGCCTGGACAAGCAGGCCCAGCGAGCCGTCCGCGACGGCCTCCACGTCGACCTGCGCTGGATCCTCCTCCACCTCACCGAGGAGACGGCCCGCCACAACGGCCACCTGGACATTTTGCGCGAGATGCTCGACGGAACGACCGGCGACTAGATCCGGCGGAGACCATGGGCGGATCCAGAGTCGGATCGAGGCGACGGTGACCGTGCCGTGGAAGATGTAGCCGCGCTTGCCGCATTTCGTGGCCACGACCCGGCAGTTCTTCAGCGCGTTGATCGTCCGCTCGACTTCGTTCCTTCGCCTTTGAAGTGCTCTCCTCCCTTCGGCAAGCCTCAGGAAGGAGATTCCCACGCAAGATCAGAGGTAGATCGTCTTGTCGAAGCCGACGGGTCGGCCGCCATTGCTCCCGCGGGCTGGGCGGTTGGCCCGCTGGTTGTTCGTCGTTCCCTTTGAGCCTGACGCCGCGGTCTTACGGTGTCCCGCTCGCGCCCGCGGCTCGGTGAGCTGCGGTCAGCGTGTCGAGGTGCGGCGGGCGGCGAGTTGTTCGGCGGCCTGCCGGCACCAGGCGTGCAGGTAGAGGGTCGGGGCCGCCGAGCCCGTCTCGACATCCCGTTTGACGTAGTCCTGGCCGGGCTTGATCCGCTCGTCGCAGTGTGCGCAGATCATCGGCGGTACTTCTGGCGAGGCGGTACAGGCCTCGCCCCATCTCGCACCGGCCGGCCCCGTCCCGCACCGTCCTTGTACGTCGTGCAGTGGGCGAACAGGCCGCGGCGGGCGCGGTTCGCGACGCAGGTGTGGCAGGCACGCGGGAACCATCGCATGGGCGTGGTGGAGCCGCGTAGGGGGCTCATGTGCCCGCCGAGGTCGACGGCCTTCTCGACGGTGAGCCTCTTGCCGCCGTGCCATACGCATGTGGCTCCGCGCCTCTGACCGTCGGTCAGGGCGTCCAACGGTGGAAGCGCCAGAAAAGCCAGTACGTCGGGCGGGCTTCGGCAACGGGCTCTTCCAACCGCTGAGCGCTCTATACCAGGGCGTCTTCGACGCGGGGACGGCGGGCGGAGCCTGGCCGCGCCGCACCCGTTCAGTCGAACGAAAGCCCTCCGGTCCTGGTCCGCTTGAGCTCGAAGAAGTCGGGGTGGGCGGCCAGCACTCGGAAGCTGTCGAAGAGCTCCGCCGCCTCGGCGCCGCGTGGAATGGCCCGCAGCACGGGCCCGAACCACACGGCGCCGTCGACATGCAGGGTGGGCGTGCCCACATAGCCGCCCGAGTCGGGTTCGGCGCCCGCGTCGTGACTGCGGCGCACGGCCTCGTCGTACGCCGGATCGTGCGCGGCGGCGGCGAGGTCGGCCGAAAGCCCGAGTTCGGCGAGGGATTCGGCCACCACCTGGTCGAAGTCCTCCGCCTCGCGCTCATGGATACGGGTGCCGAACGCGGTGTACAGGTCGCGCAGCACCTTGTCGCCGTGCCGCTCGGCGGCGGCCGCCGCGACCCGCACCGGGCCGATCGACTTGTCCACCAACTCTCTGTACCAGTCGGGGAGTTCGTTGCCGGTGTTGTGCAGATACAGGCTCATCGCTTGGAAACGGAGGTCGAGCGGACGCTCGCGCTCGACCTCCAGCAGCCAGCGGGAGGTGATCCAGGCGAAGGGGCAGGCGGGGTCGAAGTAGAAGTCGACACGGACGGGTGCGGTGTTCGTCATGTCCGACACGCTAGTCGCGCAGTGGCCCCTCGGCTTGGGCCATTGAGCGGCGATTTCATTGGTCCACTTCGGCTGACGCCGTCTGGCGTGGGTCGCATCCACTCGCAGCCGGCGCGCGGTCGAAGAAGGGGGCGTCGACGGGGAGGGAGACCGGGGCGGCGCATCCGTCATAGGGGCGGTAGAGATCGCCATGCGTCTCGACCACGTCCACGCTGATCAGGCAACCACGAGTGAAGCACAGTTGATCTTCACGGGCGGAGCCAGAGATGGCGGTCACGGTGACGGTGCCGTGGAACACGTAGAGCGCTTGATGCTCCTGTGGATGTCAACCGGCTGAGGCCGGGGCCGTGTTCTTCCGAGGCGAGGTAATCGTCTGATAGATCTCTCGCGCGACGTAGCGTTTCAGGCAGCGGATGGCTTCGCAGCGCGTCGTGCCTTTCGGCCACCGCGCCGCGACGCAACCGGGTGTTCACCCACCCAGCCGCTCCCCGAGGCGGTGGAGCACCGTCTGCCACGGCCCCCTACCTACGAATCGGCACCCACGTGGGAGTTCGACGGCCTCCACATGGGATTCCCGCGGCGCGGGTGCCGCAACGTCGCAGGTAGACGAATTTCGCCGGTAGGCCCATGGTCCGCTGCGCCGGCTGTCGCTGGTCTCGCTGCCGCAGAGGTCTTCGCGAGGATGCCGGTTTTGGATTCGATGCTGACGCCGACGTGGGCTTCGGCGTCGGCGGGTGGGGCGGGTGGGGCGTCCCAGATGCAGAGGGTGACCTGGACGGGGATGTCGGGCTGCAGGCTCAGGAGGTACAGGTGGTAGCCGTTTCCGGCTACCACCTGTTGCTCTGCGGCGTCCAGGGCGGCTTCGCCGCCGAGGTCAGTCCTCCCGGGGCAGGGCGTCCGTGGAGGACTGCGCATACGAGACCCCCTCGACTGGCCGGGCCTGGTCCGGGGTCCGCCACACCCGGTACTCGCGCGGCTCGACGTCCTCGGTCGCCGTGTCGTTGGCCCACATGGGCAGGCCCACGCAGTACATCCAGCCGCTCAGCTGCCACTGACAACGCTCGTGCAGCCGGCCCCGCAGGTCCTGGCCGTCCGGCAGGATGTCGGGGACTTGGAACTTCATGAGTGGACCTCCGGTTCTGCGCTGGAGGTGCCCGTTGGGTCGGCAAGGGAGTGTGCGGTGGCCTTCCACTGCCGCAGCAGGCTGTTGACCGCCTGGCGGCCGGCGCGGTTGGAGCCGACGGTGGACTGGGACGGTCCGAAGCCGACCAGGTGTACGCGTGGTTCGTCGGCCACTTGGGTGCCGCGCATGGTGATCCCGCCGAGCTCGTTGCGCAGCTCAAGGGGCTCCAGGTGTGTCAGGGTGGCTTTGAAACCCGTGGCCCACAGGATGGCGTCGACAGCCGTGAACGAACCGTCCGCCTCGCGGAGGCCGCCGGGTTCGATGGCGGTGAACATGGGACGACGCCGCAGTGCCCCGCGTTCCTTCGCCGCCAACGCGTACGGAGTCCAGGCCAGGGCAGTGTAGGAGACGACGCTGCCGGTGGGCCGACCCGCTTCGACGTCGGCGGCGACCTTGGCGACGATGTCACGGCCGGCGACCTCGCGCTCGAACTCGCCCTCGCGGAAAACGGGTTCGCGACGCGTGTACCAGAACGTGGTGGCCACCCGTGAGATCTCCTCCAGTTGCTGGAGTGCCGAGATGCCGCCGCCGACGACGGCGACCCGCAGGCCGGCGAACCGGTCGGCCGAGACGTAGTCATGGGTGTGCAACTGGATGCCGGTGAAGGTCTCCTGCCCCGGATAGTGGGGGCGGACGGGGTTGGTCCAGGTGCCGGTGGCGTTGATGACCGCCCGGGTGGTCCACGTCCCCGCGCTGGACTCCACCACCAGCTCTCCGTCGGGCCGGTCGTCCACGGTCCGTACGGAGGTGACGGTCGCCGGACGCAGGATCGGCAGGTCGGTCGCCTGCTCGAAGGCGGAGAAATAGCGCGGTACCGCCATGCGGCTGGGCTCGTCGGGGTCGACGGGTGGTTGCGGGAAGTCGGGCAGGTCGAAGATGCCGTTCACGGTTCCCATCCGCAGCGACTCCCAGCGGTGCTGCCACGCCCCGCCGGCCGCCGGTTCGGCATCGAGTACCACGAAGGTTCCCTCGTCGCCGGAGCCGTGCGGGCCGGTCAGGGCGCTGGCGAAGCCGCGGCGCTTGAGGTGGTAGCCGGCCGAGAGCCCCGACTGTCCGCCTCCTATGACCACCGCCGTCGCGTGTCGGGCTGCTCGCTCGTATTGCGTCTGGCCCCTTTCCAGGGCGGGTGCGTCAACGTACATCGGGCCGGTCACCATCTTGAGGGCGTGCGCTTGCGCCGGTGGCGAGTCGCATGAGGTCGGTGGTGAAGTCGACGTCGTCCAGGGACCGCTCTGCCCGTGTGGCGGTGCCGCCGAACTGGTGGTCGTAGCCACTCCAGTTGCTGTCGGCGATCTGGCGGCCGGCTCCGCTGCGCAGCATGACGGAGAGCTCTTGTGCGGCTCGAGCGATGCGCTTGCCGAGGTCGCTCGACGCCCAGTCCTCGGGTGCGGCGTACAGGGAGGTGGGCATCGGGATGGTGCGCAGGAAAGCGAACAGCGGCCGGAGCTGGTCGTCGACGACCATGGCGTGTCGTGTGCTTTGGCCCGTCGCGGCGAGGACGACGGGTTTGGCGATGAGCAGGTCGTTGTCGATCAGGTCGGCGAACGACTTGAACAGGCCGCTGATCCCCGCCTTGTAAACCGGTGTGGCGGCGATGACCGCGTCGGCCCGGGCGAGCAACTCCATGGCCGACTGCACCTTCGGGCCCAGGATGCCGGAGACGATGCTCTGTGCGATGTCCGTGGCGAGAGGACCGAGATCGAGCGAGCGCACGGTGGCTGTCGTGCCCGACGCCCCGAGGGTGTCGAGCGTCTTTTGGGCTATGCGGTCGGCGAGCAGCCGGCTCGAGGACGGATCGCTGACGCCGGCGTTGACGACGGCGATCGTCACCGAGGTCGCGGCGGGGGTGAGGTCGTTCATGTGGCGTCCCTCGCGGGTGCTTTCGTGTGGTGGGCGGCGGTGGCCGGGGCCGCGGCGAGAAGTGCCCGGCCCAGCTCACGCAGCGTCTGTAGTTGTTCGCGGGTCAGGGCCCGGGTCATCGCGGTCGTGACATGCCGAGCGTGTGCGCGGCCGAGGCGCCGTTGCACTTCACGGCCTTCGGCGGTGAGAACGATGCGGCAGGCGCGGGCGTCGTCGGGATCGGGCCGCCGTTCGACGAGCCCCCGCTTCTCCAGGCGGGCGACGAGCCGGGACACCCCCGCCTGGGTGAGCAGGGCGTCGTCGATCAGGTCGGTGATCCGCAAGCCGTCCTTCGCTCCGGCCAGCGCGTAGAGCACGCCGTACTCGCGCGGCGGGAAGCCACCCCAGTCGCCTTCGTACTCGAACTCTCGTGCGAGGGTCGCCTGGGCCCGGAACATCGCCTCCCAGGCCTCGTTCGCCAGTCGGCTGACGCCGGTCATCACAACGCCGCCGGGAAGCTGGCTTCGACGGCCGGGTCGCTGTCCTGGTACGGCGAGGTGCCCGACAGGTTGTCGCCTCGGTTCGGGTTCGGGCGCGGCTGACGCGGCTCGGCGTCGCCGTACTTCGCCTTGATGAGGGAAGCGTGCGTCGGGGCGTCCGGGACACCGGGCTTACGGCGGGCCGCCATCTCCTTGCGCAGAACGGGCACCACCTCGGTGCCCAGCAGTTCGACCTGCTCCAACGCCATGTCGAGGGGCAGGCCGAGGGCGTCGACCGAGAAGAGTTGGCGCTGGTAGTCCCCGAAGCCCTCCTGGAAGGTGAGGACCTTCTCGATCACTTCCTGCGGGCTGCCGACGGTCAGCGGCGTGCCCGCCATGTAGTCCTCCAGCTTCGAGCCGCGGAAGACCGGATAGTTCTCGAAATAGGGCCGATAGGTGTTGACCGCGTCCTGGGAGCGCTTGGCGACGAACGCCTGGCCGCCCAGTCCGACGATGGCCTGCTCGGCGGTGCCGTGGCCGTAATGCTCATAGCGTCGCCGGTAGAGTTCGACGATCGGCTTGAAGTGGAAGTTCGGGGCCAGGATGTGGTTGGCGAAGAACCCGTTGCCGTAGTACGCCGCCTGTTCGGCGGTCTCAGGGCTGCGGATCGAGCCATGCCACACGAACGGCGGGACGTCGTCCAGCGGGCGCGGGGTGGAGGTGAAGCCCTGCAGCGGGGTGCGGAACTGTCCCTCCCAGTCGACCACGTCCTCGCGCCACAGCCGGTGGAGCAGGTTGTAGTTCTCCAGGGCAAGGGGGACGCCTTGGCGGATGTCCTTGCCGAACCAGGGATATACCGGCACGGTGTTCCCGCGGCCGAGCATCAGGTCCAGCCGCCCCTTGGCGACGTGCTGCACCATCGCGTAGTCCTCGGCGATCTTCACTGGGTCATTGGTCGTGATCAGCGTCACCGCGGTGCTCAGGATGATCCGCTCCGTCAGCGCCGCGATGTGGGCGAGCAGCGCCGGCGGCGAGGACATTACGAAGGGTGGGTTGTGATGCTCGCCCAGCGCGAAGACATCGAGGCCCACCTCGTCGGCCCGCCGGGCGATTTTGATCAGGTTGGCGATCCGCTCCGCCTCGCTCTGGGTGTGTCCCGTGGTCGGGTCGGGCGAGATGTCACCGACCCCGAAGATGCCGAACTGCATGGTGCTCTCCTTGCTGATATATGACTTCGCATGCAAATCAACAACATGACTGGGCATGTATTCCCTCTGGGCCCGACCAGCGGCGCTGTGATCCCGGTCATAGCCCGTACGGCGACTCGGACGCCGACGGCAGCCACCGGGCGGGACGGCCTGGAGCAGCCACGCAGCGGGATCGGTGAGAGAGGGACGACGGCGAGACGCACGAAGGCCCCGCACCCCGACGACGCGGCCTCGCCCTGACCGCCCCGAGGCGCAGTGGGCGCGCCTCCTCGCGCTCGGCCCTCGTCAGCTCTCCCGGCGTCCCCTGCCCAGGGGCCGATCGCGTCCTGTTTGACCCGGTTCCGCAGTCCTTCGAGGCTGACCCCGATCTGACGGGCCACCTCGGTGACGGTCTTCCCGAAGGAGCGCACGAGCGCGACCGCGTCCCGTCTGAACTCCTTCGTGTACCGCCTGCTGCGGTCGAGGTCACGTGGTCGATCGATCTCCCGGACGGCCATGCCGGCCTGGTAATCACGTTGCCGGCCGGCCATGGGCAGCGGCCCCTCTACATCCCCGGCGCAGGGGGTCGCCGAGTTGTGACCGTGGGTTTTCGGCGGGTGGTTCCCGGTGGCTCTCGTGCGCCGGAGTTCCCGTTCGCCTCCATGTCGAGGGCATCGCACCTCGTACTCGCGGCGCCGGGGCGCGGATCGGGTCAGTGTGTCGGCAGTGAGGTGCCTTGTGTTGCCTGGATGTCCAGCTCCACCCGCAGTGTGGTGCTGATGGCGGCGATGCCTGCCTGCAGCACCTGGTTGTAGTTCATCGCGAAGTCCTCGCGCCGCAATTCAGTGGTGGCCCGGAACGCCGGGCGGGTGCCGCCCCAGGGGGTCATGGCCGGTGCCGAGGTAGGTCACATCGAGGTCCACGGGACGGGTCAGCGCGTTCATCGTCAGCTTGCCGCGGACTGTCCAGCGGTCCGGGCCGGCCGGGGTGACGTCGCCTGCGCTGCGGTAGGTGATCTCCGGGTGCGTGTCGACGTGCAGGAAGTCCGCCGAGCGCAGGTGGTCGTCGCGCGTCCTGTTGCCGGTGTTGATGCTGGCCGCGGTGATCGTGGCCTCGATCTGCGACTGCCGGACGTTCTCGGCGATCTCGATCCGGTCGCGAAATTGCGTGAAGTGCGCCCGCACACTGGAGATTCCCAGGTGCTGCACCGTCGCCCCGACCGAAGAGTGCGCCGGGTCGATGGTCCAGGTACCCGGTGGTGGCAGTTCGACGTCACCCTGGCGGGCCAGCACCAGATTGCCCAGATCGGCCCGGCCCGAGACGGGACGATGGCGGTGGAGGCGGTCGGCTGGTAACCGACTGCCGTGACGATCGCCGTGTAGGCACCCTGCGGCAGCGGCTCCGTATGCACCACCCCGTCGTTTCCGGCGCTCGCCCGAAGGACCTGAGTACCCCTCATGTCCGCGACGGTGAGAATCGCGTGCTGGAGCGCCCAGCCGTCCTGGGTCGCGCCTGCGGACAGGAGGGCCGCGCTCAAAGGTCATTCCTGCTCCTGATCGTGCGGTCTGGGTTTTGGCCGGGCGGCCTGGTTGCGCCGGCTGCCGGCGGTCGGCAGGAATCGGCTTTTCCCGGGAGCCAGCCCTGTCGTTTGTGCGCTGAGGTGTGTGTGTCGCCTCGTCTGTGGTCTCTTACTGGTGCGGGTGGCCCAGTTCTACGTCGCAACCGCTGTGCCCAGGGCCGTTGAGGGACAGTGAGGTGGCCACGGGCGGGTATCCGCTGGCGGTCAGGGTGTAGTCGCCGCTGTCCAGGTCGGTGAAGGTGTACGAGCCGTCGTCGCCGGTGATCGCCGTGCCTGCGACATTGCCTGCGGCGTCCACCAGTGTGACCCGCGCGTCGGGCAGCGGTCGGCGTTCGGCCCCCGCCCTGACCGTGCCGTGTAGTACGGCGCTGTGGCTGAGGTCGACGTCGAGGCGGGTGATGCCCTGGTCACCGACCTCGATGGGCAGCGCGGCCGGGCGGTAGGCGGCGGCGTTGACTGCCACGGTGAGGGTGCCCGCGGCGAGCTCGTTGAAGGTGAAGGTGCCCGACTCTCCTGTGTTTGCTGTGGCCAGGACCTCGCCGCGGACGTCGGTGACGATGACCATGGCATCCCTCACGGGCCTGCCGTCGGCTGCGTCGCGTACCACTCCTGTCAGGCCGCTGGTAGCCGACAGGATGACGTCGTGGCTGAGCGGTGCGTCCCTGAGGACTACGGTGGCCGCTTGTGGCTGCCGTCCGTCGGCCGCCGCGATCAGTACATAACTTCCGCCGGTCGGAGCGGTCAGTGCGTATGTGCCGTCCGGGCCGACATGAGTGCGGCCCAACTGCCTGCCCTGCAACGAGATCAGGGTCAGTGTGGCCGCACCGACCGAGGCGCCCACGACGTCGCGCACGGATCCGTGAACGATGGTGCCGGTGATGCCGTCCAGGGCAGCCTTGCGGCCGGACGGGCCCGGGCCCGCCGTGGCGTGCGCGGTGATGGGCCGCCCGAGCGCCGCGGTGCCCGCACCTACGAGCTGGGGCTCAGGGTCCGGTTCCCGGACGGTGACCTGGGTGTTCCCTGCCACGACGGGCGAGGCGGCCGGCTGTCCCGGCCGGTTGCGGATGAGGATGACGGCTGCCGCGCCGCCTGCCGCTATCGCCGCACCCGGGATCAGGACAGCCAGGTGCAGTGCCCCGGAGAACGCACCGCCGACGGCTGCGGTGATCGTTTCCCGCAGGGCGGCGGAGGCGTGGGAGGCGGGCGCCCCGCTGCTGACGGCGGCGGTCAGCTTCTCGGCGAGGGGCCTGGGCAGGCCCCGGCCGGTCAACTGGTCGGGCAGTCGGGACGTCAGCCCACTGGTGAGGATCGTCCCGGTGATGGTCGCCCCCAGCGTGCCGCCGACCTGGCGGAACAGGTTGACGGTCCCACTGGCCATGCCGCCGTCGGTGTGGGGCACGCTGATCACCGACACCGCGGTGACCGGCGGGAGGATCAGCCCCGCTCCGGCCCCGAACATCGCCATCAGGATCCCGACGGTCACCAAGGACGTCGACGGGTCCTGGTTGATCATCAGCAGGTTGCCGGCCGCGGCGAGCAGCGCACCGATCCCCAGCGTCGCCTTGAACCCGATCACACGTGAGAGCGGAGCGGCCACGGAACTCAGGATCACGTAGGCCAGCATCAGCGGCAGCAGCAGGAGACCCGATCTGAGGATCGACTCGTGCCGGACCCGCTCGAGGTAGAGCACCTGGGCGAACGCCGTGGCCACGAATCCGTACTGCACGATCAGCGCGACCACGTTGGCCGTGGCGAACGACGGAATGCGGAACAGGCGCAGCTTCAGCATGGGCGTGCGGGTGCGCGCCTCGACGAGGATGAGCGCCACCAGCGCCAGCGCGGCGACGCCGAACGCCCACAGGGCCCGGGCCGAGTCGAAGCCCGAGTGGCCCCCGTCGATGACGCCGTAGTTGAGAGCACCGATGGCTGCGATCGCGAGCACCAGGCCCGGCGGATCGAGATGGCGGCCGGGATGCCGGCTTTCGGCGACGAAGCGGGGGGTGAGGCACAGCACGATGGCCGCCAGGACCACATTGACCAGGAACACCGCGTGCCAGGAGTACCGCTCCAGGATCACTCCGGCGGCGACCGGGCCGAATCCCAGACCGATGCCGGAGACCGCGGCCCAGATGCCGACCGCCCTGGTCCGTTCGTGCGCATCGGTGAACAGGTGGGTGACGATCGACAGGCTGTTGGGAAGGACCGCCGCCCCGCCCAGGCCCATGATCGCCTCCCCGATCAGGACACCGGTCGAACCCGGCGACAGGGAGACGGTCAGGCTTCCCGCGCCCAGCAGCAACGCGCCGAGAGCGAAGATCCGACGGCGTCCCACGATGTCGCCGACCGTCCCGGCGGACAGGACGAAGCTGGCGACCACCACGGAGTAGATGCTGGCCATCCAGACCAGGGTCGAGCTGGAGACGTGCAGGTCCTGCTGGATCGGCGCCAGGGTCGCCGTCGTCTGTGTGATGTTCACGAACATCACCATCTGCCCGAGACAGGCGACGAGAAGTCCGATCCACCGCCCGCGGGCCCGCGGGGGCGTCGGCGTGTTGGCGGCGTGGCTGGCCATGTACTACCCTTCCAGGCTAGTTTGCTTTTCAAACGTTTACATCGACCAACCTAACAAGCTGAGTTTCAAAAGCAAACCCAGAGAAGTAGGGGGATACCGCGACCGGGGCGCGCACCCCGTCCATCCCGGGTGCGGCAGTGGCGGCGCGAGACGCAGGTCACCGACCGGCGACGCGGCATAGGGGATTCCCATGGCCGGAGCGCCGCCGCGATGGCGGCCTGTTCGCGCGCTCGTGGCGCACGGACAGCCGCGGCCTGGGCATCTCGGAGCCCGCCGTGGTGCGCCGTGCGGCACCGCTGCTTCACGGCGGAACGCTGCGTGCCACAGCCTGCCCGGCCTGCTGCAGACGAAGGCTACGCACGCGGCCTGATGACCTTGATCACCCGCTCCCGGGACATCCCCGACGACGTCGCCTGACGCGGTCGCCGCCCGGCTGGAACGATCCCGCATCATTCACGAGCCCGGGCACCGGTTCGCGATGGTCATCGAGGAGCCGGTGCTCCACTACCGGTCGGGTGACCCCGATGCGATGGCTGCCCAGCTGGACTACCTGCTCACGGCCGGGGCGCTGCCGCAGGTGTCGCTGGGCATCATCCCCAGCGCGGTCCAAGAGCGCCCCATGCGGCCCCAGGAACTGTTCCACGTGTACGACAAGGCCATCGTGTCGGTCGGAACTGCTCGCAGCGCGTGTCCAAGTCACCCAGCCCTCGGAGATCGCCCCCTACGGGGCACCGACGAAATGCGCTGATCATCGCCGACCAGGGTGCCGGCGCCCAGTTCCGGGCCGCCGGTGTGCTTGCCAAGCAGCACCGCCTGCGCCGCCTCTCGGAGCGACTGCACACCAAGAGCAAGCAGTATGAACGGCTGATCGCAGGCCACGACGACCACGAGCTTGCCTCCAAGCTGGACGTGCTGCGCAGCGGGATCCGGCACGTGTCCAACCGCAGGTCGAACCTCAACGACGCGCTTGCGTGGGCTGCCGCCAGGTGGGCCGTCGACCAGGCCATCGCGGCCGGGGCCACGGTGATCTATGTCGAAAATCTGCGGTCGATGGAAGCCGGGGGCATGGGCCGCACCCTGAACACCCGCCTGTCCCAGCAGGTCCGCGGACAGATCGCCGACCGCATGCGGCACCTCGCCACCGAGCAGGGCATCGCCGTGGTCACGGTTCCTGCCCGCAACACCTCCAAACTGTGCCCGCACTGCCTGACCCCGCTGCGGCACCGCAAAGCCCCCGACCGGCCCACCATCGCGGGATGGAAATGGGCCATCTGCCCCAACCAGGACTGCCGTTGGCAGGGCGACCGCGACCACGGTGCCTGGCGTCGTATCGCAGCCCGCGGCCTGGCCCACCAGGCCAAGACCGTTTCCGACCGCACCAGCGGCCACATGGTGATCCGGACGGTCATCGACAACCTGGAAGCGAAGGCGGTCCTCACACCGACTGCCAAGACCAGCCGGAAGGACCGGACCAAGACCGGCCCCACCCGGCCACGTTCCACACGCCCCGCGCCCAGGCGACGCAGGGCACCCTCCCCAGCACGGCCTCATGGTCCTGCCGGCCAGCGTCCGGAGGGACACGCTCACACGGACCGGACCCGGCTGCCGCGCGCAGCCCACCGACACCAGGGCGTGAACACGATCAGCACACCCACCACCGGCCACCGGCCACACGGGGCAGCACTCGGCGCGGGATTCCACCTCCACGCCCACGCCTCCCCACCACGGTGGGAAACGATCCCGGAAACTCAATCCGACTCAGGATCGCATAGCTAAGTCAGAGACGCTTTGTAGCCGTGTTGAAGCATCACGATGAGGACACCGCCAAGAAAGAGGGCGAATACTCCAAGAACGATGATTTTTGTGTGGTCGCTCATTCTCATACTCGTGTTCCGTATCGGAAAATTTATGGCAGTCCGCGCCGCGGTCCCGTGAGGCTGCTGCGTGATCTGCAGACTTCAACCAGTCGGTCAAATGCCGTGCGTTGGGGCTGCCGACTGTTGCTTGTTTTCTCATCGGATGCCCCCAACTATCCTCGCTTGTGGGTGGGTTGGGGGTGTCCGGTCGCGAGAGCCAGGCCGTTCGGGGCTCGGACCCTGCGGCGGCAGGTTAGACGCCCCATTCGCGGGATTCGACCCGTCGTCGCCGGGAGTGGCTCGCAGACGTGAAACCGCACGTGGAGCCGGTGTAGGGCGGGTGTATGCCAGGTGGTCGGCTGCAAAGCGTGTACCCATGACCTGCCTCCTTTCGGGCGGCTGCGGGACTTCCACTCCAGGAATGGGTGACTCACCGCGACATGCCTATGTCTCGGTGAGCGGATCGGGTAACTAGCCTCGATCTTGCGCCATTTATGGTCCGCGACTCAAAACCGCGCGAGGCAGCATGGGGAAGCTCTTTGTCTCTTGGTTCGCCCCGGTCGGCGCCCGGCGTTGTACTCAGGCGAGCGTGGTGACGACGTCGACCGGGTTGGCGAGGGTGTCCCGGATGGCCGAACGCCTCTCGACGAGGGCGATGAGCTCCTGGAGTTGTCCGCGCGTGGCGTCGGGGGCGTCGAGGTCGACGCGCACGCGGATCTGCTGAAGGCCCGGACGGACCGAGGTGTCGATTCCCAGGAAGGCGCGCATGTCGATGTCGGCTTCGAGTTCCAGACCGATGGCCTTGAGCTCGATGCCCCGCAGGGCGGCGTGCGTGGTGATGGTGACGGTGTAGCAGCCGGCGAGCGCGTGCAGCACGTATTCAGCGGGCGTGGGTGCGGTGTCGGTGCCCAGCGACGCCGTCGGTTCATCGCTTCTCATCTCGAACTTCGCGACGCGCGTCTCGTCGCGTTCGCCGCCCTGGGTCAGGGCACCCGTGCGCGTGGTGATCCGGTAGCCGCCCTGCCACCGGCCGCCGACCTCGAACGTGGCCAGGGCAAGCCTGGGTTCGGCCCGGATGGCGTCGGCGTTGTCCTGCAGAGCGCGGACGTCGATTTCATTGGTGATGGACATGGATATGGTCTCCTTCGGCAAGTAGGGGCGTGATCGAGAGTGAGTGCCGGCCGCCGTCCCCGTAGCTGAGGTCTGGGGCTTCTGTACGGGCGGCACGGCGCTCATACAGTCGGCAGAGGTGGCCGGATGCGTCGGCTCTCGTGTCAGGTCACGGGGTGTCGCTGTGTGCGGCCTGGTCGAAGAACTTCATGGCCATGAAGCCGTGCGCGTAGCTGCCACCTGCGCGCAGTGCTGCGGCGATCATGACGGTCTCCGCCAGTTCCTGCTGGGTCGCGCCCGCGGAGTGCGCGGCCTTGGTGTGCGCCTCGATGCAGTACGCGCACTGGGTGGTCAGTGCCACGGCCACGGCCATGAGTTCGGTGTACTTGGGAGTGATGGCCTTGTTGCTGCCGCGCAGGACCTGCGTGTCCCAGGCCAT